>JAFTRF010000083.1 GCA_017462405.1 Clostridia bacterium
GGGAATCTGCATTTTCAATATGATTTTCGTGTTTCTGTATTTTGTTCAGAAAATGACGAAACTGGATATGAGATCAAGCAAAGGTACATATTTTCAAAAGTATCCGGTTTTTTGGTGGTCTAATTTGACTTTGGTGACACTACTAGCGATGTCATTGTGGGGACATTTTATTCAAAAAAACAAGGCGGATAAGGTAGTATTCAAATTTGTAATCGACCATCCCCACTTGACGTTTTGGGTGGGAACTGTAATAATTTTACTTGTAGCAATCGGGCTGAGTGTTTTCTTGTATCACAAAACAAAAGTTGGTTGTGAAAATGATATGGATGAATAAAGTCTCATATGGCTTGCGAATGGATGTAGCCCTTTGAAGTTCCAAAGCAGGAGTTATTGCTCGCAAACAAAACAGGCCCGGAGCGACATTTCCTCGCTCCGGGCCATTTTTTGACTTGCATTTTGACTTGCATTTTTCGAAAAAAGGCGCTGAAAATGCGCAAAAAGTCGCTCAAAAACACAAAGAAAAACCGCACCAGAAGCCCGAAAAATGGCTTTCTGATGCGGTTTTTTCATGGTCCGAGTGACAGGATTCGAACCTGCGGCATCCTGCTCCCAAAGCAGGCGCGCTACCAACTGCGCTACACCCGGATGTGTTGTATTGGATGGCCTGCAGCGAGGAATGCAAGTGCGGCCACCACATCTGTACTATTATATCGTATGCGGACGGCAATTGTCAAGAGGTTTCCGCAAAGCCGTCCAGCAAAATACCCCCATCCGGCAGGACAGGGGTACTCTGTACCGCAGATGCGGAGGTCACTTTTCAGGCAACTCGATTTTTCCGTTCTTTTCCTCGAATTCCTGAATACATTGCCGGACAAGATACAAAATCTGCCCGTTGATAGAGCGGTCTTCGTACTTGGCGATGTATTTCAGCTTCCCGTGCAAAGCCGGATCGACTTCGATGCCGAAATGCTTGTTCTGCTTGTTTCGCATTCTTTTCCTCCTGATGCTTGGCTGGCTGGTGCGGCGTGACGGAAAGAAACCGTCCTGTATATTTTAAGCTGAAAATGGCGCAAAATGGGACGGTGTACTTGCATCAAGTACACTATATTTGAAAAAAGAGGAAAAAGCAAGCAAAATTTCCAATCTTTTTTGGAAATGGAGGAAAGTGAAAAAATAATGCAGATGTTGACTTAATTGTGCCCGTCCCGGTGTTCCACAATGGCTGAATGAAACGATGAGACGGATACAGCACACCCCGGAGGGACGGAACGCGCTTATACAGGGTCTTTCGCCGCGAAATACAGCTTCCAGCCCTGTGTCCGGGCACCGCAGAAACAGGCCAGTCCGCGGAGGTAGAGTCCAAGGACATCCATTCCGGCGGTCAGCGCCGGAGCGGGACAGCCCATGATTGCCAGTGCGCGGTCGGCCGTTTCCCGCAGGCGGGCGGGGACATAGGGAGACAGCATATGATACAGCTTCAGCTCGGCCCCGCCCCGGTATTGGTTCAGTCCAAGCAAAAATGGGTGATAGCCCATGTCCGCCAGCCGGGTCACACACGCATCGGAAAAGGGCGGTACCGCACCGCCGCAGCGATGCCATACCTCCGCCACAACCGGCAGCAGCGTTTCCGGTGCCGGAAAACGGCGGTAGCGGTCACTGCCCCGCCCGGTGCGCAGGCTGTAATATGTTTTCACGGCAACGGGTGTGGCGGACAAGCCGCCGCCCAGTTCAGCGCCTAGCTGAATCAAGGTGCCGTCGGTGCCGAGTGCGTCCGAAATTATCCGGTCCACGGTCATAGGGTCGGGTGCAACGGTGCAGCCCAACCGCGCATACAGGCGCGCCGCCGCATCCCGGTGCGACGGGGTGCGAAGCTTGACGCACAGCCGCCAACGTCCGTCTCCGGTACGGGAAATGTCGGCGATGCGGACGGTATCGGCAGCATCCGCCGGCGCCAGCCGGTCGGCCAGCGGACGGAGTGCATCCGGCAGATCAATGGGGAATTGTGCCGGATCCCGGCGGTACAGACGGTAGACATTGGGCGGGGAAAAGGCGGCCGGACCCACAGCGGTCGTGACGGTGATCCCCACGCATTCCAGCGAGCGGTCACCGCCGGGGCCGAAATCATGCACCGCTTGTGCGGTGGACTGCAGCACAGATGAAAAAGGCATCGGAACACCCCCGGAAAAACAGAAATAAAGGATAAATATGGAATCATTGCGAAGACGGCTCCGCCGGTTGGAATTGCAAAAATGTTTTAATTACTCCCCGATGCGAAAACCGGGGAATTTGTCATGCAGTGTGGTCAATTGTGCGGCAGGCAGTACCGACAGACGGACGTCGTCGTCCGGGGCGCACAGACACAGACAGCATCCCGGCAGCATCCGCCAGTGCAGGGGAACACCGGCCGCGTCCGGCGGTACGACAGAGAACGAGGCAAGGCTCCGGGTCAGCCCGGTACCGAGGTACTTGACGTAGGCTTCCTTGGCCGTCCACAGCCGGTAAAAGCGGAGCAAGCGCTCCCCCTCCGGTGCGGCGGCGAGGTATGCCTGCTCTGCCGGAGCAAAGCGGCGGCGGGCGAGGGCTTCTGCTGTGGGGCGCGGAGCTACGGTTTCAAGATCCAGCCCTACCGGACGATTACCCCATGCGATGGCGGCCCAACGTCCGCTGTGGGACAACGAAAAGCACAGATCCGGTGCGTCCGGCAGAAACGGCTTGCCGTGGGTGCCGGTGTCCATACGGTAGCAGCCCGGAATCCCCCGGACGCACAGCGCGTACCGGATCAGCGCATCTCCGGCTACGCACCGGACCCGGTCGGCAAAGAGACGCATCCGGTCGGCGCGGGCCTGCCGCCGGGGTGAGGCTGCCCCGTACAGGCGGCGATATTCCGTCTCGTCAATGGGAGAAATGTCAATGCAAACAATCTGAATCATAAAACCTCCATCAGGGGCAGGGGAACATTGGTAAACTGCACCGCACAGCAAAATTTGGGAATTTTTCTGTAGGGGCGGCAATCTGCCGCCCGTGGTAGTGTGGCATTTGCCGGAAAGTGTTTACACGCGTAGATGCCGGGCGGCAAATTGCCGCGGTCGAATCCCCATGAACCCGGTGCGCATAAGTTTTTGCTTTGAACCTGCTCAATCAAAACACCTCCATCCAACCGGACAGAGGTGATTGCAAGGCAGTATTCGGGTGTTTCCCCGTTTTTTACATTTCCTCGTTTTCCAGCGCAGTGAACATATCCACACGGCGCTGATGACGGCCGCCCTCGAACTCCGTGTTCAGGTACAGGTCCACCATGCGGAGCGCCAACTCCGTGGACAGCACACGGCCGCCCATGCAGAGGATGTTGGCATTGTTGTGGCGGCGGCAATATTCCGCACAGAATTCATCTGCGCATACGGCGGCGCGGATGCCCTTGATCTTGTTGGCGGCAATGGAGATGCCGATGCCGGTGCCGCAGACCAGGATGCCCCGGTCGCACTGGCCGTCCACGATGGCATGACCCACCTTGGCTGCGATGACCGGGTAGTCCACCGAGGCTTCGGAGAAGGTACCGAAGTCCTCATAGGCCACGCCGTGCTGGTCCAGCCACTTTTTTACTTCCTCTTTCAGCAGATAACCGCCGTGATCGGCGCCGATTGCAAGTTTCATTTCTGATCTTCCTTTCTTTTTTTCAAAGCCAGTTCCCGTTCGGCCTGCGGCGGGCGCAGGTAAAACGGTTCCAGCTGTGCATCCGTTACGGTTTCGCCCCGGTTCAGGGCATCCTGTGCCGCCATCGCGACTCCGGCGGCATGCTGCCAGCGCAGGTGGGGCGGGGCCAGTACGACCTTGCCCGTGGCAGACAGCGTTTTCATGGCCAGTTCGGCACCGTCACCGGTGACGACCCATGTATGCTCCGATGCAGCCAGTTCGGCGGCCAGCTCCGTCAGCGGCAGAGCGCGGTCCTCGGTCAGCCGGGTGACGGTGTCGCCGCAGACCTCAAACAGCGCATTGTACACCTGCCCGCAGCGCGCATCCATTGCAGTGCAGACATAAGTATGTCCGCCGGTGAACAGGTGCGCCATTGCCAGCAAGGTCGATACCGGAACACACGGCGCATTTTTGCCGAATGCCATGCCCTTGACCGCCGCTACACCAATGCGCACTCCGGTAAAGGAGCCGGGCCCGGCGGCCACAGCGAAGCAGCCAATCTGCGACATGGGAATCTGCGCGTTGCGCAGCAGGTCGCGCACCATCGGCAGTAGCGTCTGGCTGTGGGTCAGCTTGATATTCTGATAGGCCTCTGCTAGCAGACGCCCGTCCTCCCAGACGGCGGCACCCGCAGCGGCGGCAGTGGATTCCAATGCTAAAATCTTCATACAGGACCTCCTGACGGCAGGGTAATGCCCCGGATCTCGATGCGGCGGCCGTCGTCGCCGCTGCTCCGGGCGATGCACACCCGGATGACGTCCTCCGGCAGTGCTTCGGCGATGTTCTCGCTCCATTCGATGGCCAGCACGCCGGTTTCCAGATAATCAAAAAAGCCGGTGGAGTACAAATCCTCCCAGCCGCTGACGCGGTACATATCAAAATGATACAGCATAGCGCGACCGCCGCCGTACTGATGCACCAGCGCAAAGGTGGGGCTGGATACCTCGGCGTCACAGCCCAGTCCGCGCGCCAACCCGCGGGTAAAGGCCGTCTTGCCCATCCCCAGACCGCCCTCGTAGGCGATGACTTCGGTGCCGGTAAGCGCGCGCCCCAGCAGCTCCCCGACCTGCTCGGTTTCTTCCGGCGAAGCGGTATAATAAATTGCAGACAACGGGATCCC
>JAFTRF010000084.1 GCA_017462405.1 Clostridia bacterium
AGCTACATGACCGGCTACAACACCGACACGTTCTCGTTTACGGTGAATGCCACCCGTGCGGCCCGCCTGTATAAGTGCATCATCACCGATGCCGGCGGCAACACCGTCGAAACCGATGCCGTTTCCGTGACCATCGGCTGATATTACACCAGACACAATCAGACAACCGACCCTTAGGCCACAGCAAACCCAGCTTTCATGCAGCGAAAGCTGGGTTTTTTGCGTTCCGGCCCGTGCCGGAAGGCGGACTGCCCGCCGCAGTACCTTGACAGGCTTGTACGGCCGTGTTACAATCAATATACAATATTAAGCAGACCAAAATGCAAAGGGTGAGTAAGAAATGAATCTGATTATGCTGATATTGGGCATATATGTGTCATGGCAGCTGCTCAAGCTGCTGTGGATCCTCCTCGTGGCGCTGATCGGAGCCTGCGGGCAGGTGCTGATGTATCTGGGAATCATCATTGGCAGCATCTTTGTTTTTCTGTGGAAGTGCGTGGTGTGGATTTTCAAGGGGCTGTGGATTGTCCTTGTCCTGATCGTGCAGGGCATATGGGCGGTGCTGTCCGTTGTCATTTCAGTGCCGGTGGCCATCGTGGAGGCCATCGCCGTCGCACTTGGTGTGACGGTTGCGAAATTTGTCTCCGACATCCGTTGGTGCGCCCGCTTCGACAAGTGGTACTGGTGGAAAAAGAACGACGAGAAGGCTTGGCGCAACTATTTCTTCGGGCCGGGCTATACCAAGCTGATCAATACACTGGACATTTTCATCGGTGATCTGCAGCGGGAAGCGCACACCATCAGCCGCCCGCGCGATGCCCGCGACAAGCTGGAATGGCTGACGGACCATGTGCCGGAATTCTGCGAAACGCTGGCATGGACCATATATATGTGTTTCGGCTTTCTGGGCATCTGCATTTTCGGAACGGTGCTGGGACTGGTTTCCGTGCTGTTCTGGGGTGTGGTGCTGACGCTGATCCTGCTGCTGATCTGCATTCCGGTGGCATTGGCATGGATCGTTGACGAATTGGGGATGTGGCGCCGCCGCCCCCGTTCCGATTGTCCGGTATGCAAGAAACGCGTCCGGCTGCCGGCATTCCGCTGCAAATGCGGCCGGGTTCACCGCCGCCTGCGGCCCGGCCCATACGGCATTCTGCGGCACCGCTGCAAATGCGGTGTAACGAAGCTGCCGTGTACATTTCTGAGCGGGCGGGCCAAGGTGACGCCCGTCTGCCCTGCGTGCAGCACCGAACTGGCGGCCTCGGATGCGCGTCCGCTGGTATTCCAGTTGGCGGGCGGTACCCGGAGCGGCAAAACTGCATATCTGTCGGCCTTTTTCCATGAGATCGGGGAACAGATCGACGACAGCAAGCGCCTTTCCCGCAAAGTGACCGATGCTTACGGTACTGCGTTCGGCGAACTGACAAAATGGTATTACGGCGGGACCTGCCCGGAGACGGTTCTGCGCAGCGGCAAGATGTATCCGATGCTGATCGACGGGCTGAGCGTCCGGCGCCAGCTGTCCGTGTTTGACGTGACCGGCAATCTGTTCAGCGGTGAGGTATCGACCAATGAAATGCCGCAGCTGACATGGTGTGACGGCCTGCTGCTGGTGATTGACCCGTTCTGCGGAACGAAGCTGCGGAAACCGGAAAAGACGGCGGTCAGCACGATGTCCACGGAAACGGTGGTAAATTATTTCATCCGCCATCTGACGGATGCGGGATACATGAAAGCCACGGCGCGCTGCACCATCCCGCTGGCCGTGCTGATCGCCAAGGCAGACGAACCGGAAGTGCGCCGCACCATCAGCCCGGCCCGGATCGCCGCACTGCACAGCAACAACCCCGACCAGTATGCCGGACCGGACGAAGCCCGCGATGCGATCTGCCGTCAGTTTCTGCTGGACATTGGTCTGAACGCGGCCATCAGCGAGCTGGAGACGCAGTTTACCAATATCCGCTATTACCCGGTCAGCGCACAGGGACACCCCTCCGACACGACCGCCTTTGAACCGTGGGGTGTGACGGAGCCGGTGGAATGGATGCTGAAAAGGAAAGATGCCCGTCTGGTCAAGGCTCTGCGAAAAAAATAAAATAAAGTGACAGGATGTTTTTTCGTTTTCCATATTGACAAATAATTTGACATTGTGCTATAATAATGACACAACAGGAGGGGAGACAGCAATGCTGTACTCAAATTATCCGGAAAGGGAGAGAAAATGTGAAATCCCTCGCATTGGACATCAAGAAAACACTATGCATTCAGCAGCTGACCGAGGAACTGCCGGTTCTGCGGGCGCGGCTGGGACTCTCACAGGAGGAGGTTGCGGAACGGATCGGTATGACGCGGCAGTCGTACAATGCCATCGAAAGCGGACGGCGCCCCATGCTGTGGAGCACCTGCATTTCGCTGGTGACGCTGTTTGCCTGCCACCGGAAGACCCGCGCCATGATGGAAGCCAGCAGCTATTGCGTGGAAATCCTCAACGAGGTCATGTGCGGCTGCTGAAAACGGCTGGACGGACGGAGGGAACCCCATGGAACTGATCGGATGCTTGTTGATGGGTGCCGCACTTTATATCTTTATCGTGTATATCCTTCCGTTTCTGATTCAGTTGGCATTCACGTTGAGCAGCACAGCCATTGCGTTGGCCGCCGCTGCCGCTGCACTGGTGGGCCTGTACATTGCCGTAAAGCATTACATACGGGCCATCGGCAAGCACATCAATTTCCGGCACTGGACGTGGAAACGGGGCGATGAACCGGCACACCGGAGCTATTTCTTCGGTCCGGGCTATGTACAGCTGTGGAACACGGTGTGCGAAGCGTTCCGTGGTCTGCCGGACTCCGTTGAGAATGTGAACGACATCGCCGGGCGCATCGGCGCATCGGGCGACGGCTTCTGGGGCTTTTGCCTGCTGGTGCTGTCGTGGGTCTGGCGGGTTGCGGGCTATCTCAGCATTTACGGCTTCGGCGCATTGCTGGGGCTGGTGTTGGCGCTGATTCACGGCTCTGTGACCACCGCCGTCATGCTTGTGATCTACGTCATCTTCACGGTGACATGGCTGATTGACGGAGCCTATCTGATGCACAAACGGATCCGTTCCATCTGCCCGGTCTGCAAGGAGCGGTACCGCATCCCCATGTTTATGTGTGACGGATGCGGCGAAAAGCACTACAAGCTGGTGCCCGGCCCCTACGGCATTTTCCATCATCGCTGTACCTGCGGAAAATCGTTGCCATGCACCTTTTTGAACGGACGCTCCACGCTGGAAGCTTG
>JAFTRF010000085.1 GCA_017462405.1 Clostridia bacterium
CCTCCATCCCTGTGGATATTCATTGATGATTCAGTATAACATATTTTTCGGGCAAAGGCTACTGTTTTTGCAAATTTTCCGGAAATTGTCGTACGACTGAACGCCCGGTGGGGCGGCTTGCGTGGCACCATCGTATGTTTTATTGACATATTCCCGTGAAAATGCTATGATATAATAATGAAATACGAAATGCAGGAGCACAACGCGGAAAAGCACGGAAAGGAGTGCGCAAGGATGAAAAAATGTGAACATTGCGGCGAAACATACGAGGAATCCATGCAGACGTGTCCGTATTGCAGCGCAGACGTGTTGCCGGAGGAACCCCCGCACCGTGTCCGGCTGACCCCGCTTCAGTGGACCGCGGTGGCAGTGGCGGCAGGTACGGTGGCCGCAGCGGCCGGAAGCGGCATCTGGTACTACAATTCCGATGCCATGGAGGTGCGTGAATACATCGACCGGAAGGACTACGAAGCGGCACAAAAGCATTATCTGGAGCAGGTGCGCGGCGACAAAACGCAGGAGAAAATGCTGGACAAGCTGCTGCAGAAAAGCTTCCGCGAAACGGCGGAGCAGTACAAGGCAGGCGAGCTGAAATACAGCGAATGTGCCGCACAGGGCAAGGTGATGCTGTCGTTCGGGCTGCCTGCGCTGTCGGCAGACATTTACGAGTGCTTCGGCGCAGAGGCAGAGTCGGTGTACGACCAGTTCATGAACAAGACAATGACCTTGGCGGAGGCGCGGCGCGCACTGCAGCGTCTGCTGAACGACGGTCTGGTCGATGACCACGACGGCACCTATACCGCTATGCTCGCCGAAATGGAAGCCTTGCAGACCTCGCGGGATGCTTACGACCGGGGCAATACATATCTGACACATGAAAATTATCGCGAAGCGCTGAAGAATTTCCGGCTGGTCATCGAATCCGATGCAAACTACGACGATGCCCGTCAGAAAATCGCCCGATGCGAGGCGGCCTACCGCACCGAGGTGCTGACGGCGGTGCAGATTCCCACGACAACGGCGGAATACAACGAGGCCGTGGCCGCACTCCGCGCAGCGCTGGAGGTGCTGCCGGAGGATGCGGCGCTCCTGCAGCGGATGCAGGAGGTGGAGGCGACCTACGAGTCCATCGTCCGCCAGGAGGTGCTGAACGCCGCATATTCCTATGCGGACAGCCTGAATTTCCGTGCGGCACTGGATGTCCTCAACCGCGCACTGGCAGAACACGCAGACGATGCGGAATTGTTGGCGGCGATGAATACGGTGAAGGCTGCATACAGTACCTATACCAAAAAGCTGGTTGCAAACTGTCTGGCCATCCGCGACTACAACACCGCCTGTGCCTATCTGAGGGAAGCCTGTGCGCTTATGCCGGAGGACGAAGCATTGAAGGCTTTGCTGGCGGACATTGAACTGTCGGCACCGACCGGTCTGCACGAACTGACGGCGGAGCAGACGAACCGCTTTGAACAAATTACCGACGGTGCCGTGGCCGATGTATTCGGCAACAGCTACAACGGCCCGAATCTGTTCCGGATGTCTGCCAAAAGCGGCGATTGGGACGATGCCGATCTGGGTACGGTGCAGTACGACCTGACCCGACAAGGCGGCTTTATCCGGCTGATGGGCACCGTGGTCATGGCGGGCGACAGCAGCGGCAGCTGCGGCCTGCAGATTTACGGCGACGGCCAGCTGATTTATGACGGCCCGATTCTGAGCCGTACCAGCGCGCCCGTCCGGGTGGATGTACCGCTGACCGGTGTCAGCCGGATCGAAATCCGCATGAATATGGAGGAGGACACCCGCGAGGCGATGAGCGTGCTGCTGTTGTCCGGCTTCCAATTGTATCAATAAGAGTGGGCAAGGGTGGTATGCCGGGTTCTGCAATGCTACAATTTACATAGGGACCGGCCTTCCGGACGGTTCCGATGACGGGTTTACCGGTAGGGGCGGCAATCTGCCGCCCGTAGATTTTACGTATCGCACCCGGTTTGGGGATTGTCCGGGAGGTCGCTCCCTACGGAATGCCATCTATGCGCACAGACAAACCCCGGCAAATATACGATACCCACGGGTGGCAGGTTGTCGCCCCTACGCGCGATCCTGTTGTCTTCGCCAGAAGAATGCACGAAGTGACAGGGAATTCATATTTGCCATCATGTCCGGCTGAAGCTGACAGCAAAAGTGAGGTCCGACCATGCAGTTGAGTTTTTTATCCAATTATTACACACACCACCAGAAACCCCTGTGCGAAGCGCTGGACCGCCGGACGGAGCATCGCTTCGCATTCATTGCCACCGAGGCATTTTCCGAGGAACGGCGGCAAATGGGGTGGACGGAGGAAACATCCGTCCCGTTTGTGCGGGCATACGACCAGA
>JAFTRF010000086.1 GCA_017462405.1 Clostridia bacterium
CAGCCGCCGCACCGCACGGTCCATGCTCAGCAGGCCCAAGCCATGCTTGCCGCCCTTGGTGGAACGGAAGCGTCCGTACTCCTTTTTCATCTTTTTGGTGGTCGTCAGGTTCGTGAACGAAATGTACAGCTGGGTGCCTTTCATATCCATATACACCCGGATCATCCGTTCCCCCTCCGGCAGCTGCAGATTGGCTTCGATGGCATTGTCAAACAAGTTGCCGATGATGACGCACAGATCCAGTTCCGAAATTTTCAGCGCAACCGGAATGTGCGCGTCTGCCCGGACGGGAATGCCCCTGGACTGCGCCAGCGAAATTTTACTGTTCAGAATGGCATCGGCCATGGCATTGCCGGTTTTGACGACGGTATCTACGGTCGTCAGGTCGGTGTCCAGCAGATCCAGATATGCCTGGATCGCCGCCATGTCCCCCACCGCTGCATAGGCTTTCATGGTCTGGATGTGGTTGCGGTAGTCATGCCGCCAGCGGCGCATTTTCCGGTACATATTGTCCACTTCGGCAAAATGCGTTTCAATGAGTTCCCGCTGGTATGCGGCAATTTTTCTGTTGGTGTGTCCGAAAAATCTCATCACGTTCTCCTTATGTATGTGCAATGATTGCCCGGTTGATGCCGTCGTATGCGCCGCGCGGCAGCGGAAGCACCGTACCGTCCGTCAGCCGGATCTCGGTTCGGCTGACCCGGCTGATGCAGGTCAGATTGACGATCACTGACCGCCCCACCCGGTAAAACCGTTCATCCAGCCGCCGGGTCAGCTCGACCAAGGTCATTTTGACCGTATAATCCTCTGCGGCGTGGATGGTGACATAGTTGCCCATCACGTCCGCATAGCACACCTGATACACCGGCACCCGCACCATCTCGCCGCCCAGTTCCAGATGGAGCACTTTTTCGTTTTTCCGCAGTTTTTCCGTTGCCCGGTCCAGCACGGCGAACAGCTTGTCCGGATGCACCGGCTTCATGAGGTAATGCAATGCCGCTACTTCGTAGCCCTCGGCAATGTATTCCGAATAGCCGGTGACGAATACGATCTGCACCGTGTCGTTGTCCTGCCGCAGAGTCTTGGCCATGGTGACACCGTCCATGCGCCCCAGTTCAATGTCCAGCAGCAAAATATCGTAGTCATTTTGCTCGGCATAGCGGAACAAAAAGCTTTCCGCAGATAAAAACGATTCCAGCTGTACGGTATGTCCGCGCTGTTCCGACCAATGCTGTACCAAATCCGAAATGTACTGCTGATCTGCCGGCACATCGTCGCAGACCGCAATTTTGTAGTTCATGGAGGTCACCATCCTTTCGTGTGGGAGCATTATACAACATATTCCGGCAAAATGCAATGGTTGACAGGAATTTACAGTCGTCCGCCGTTTTTTGCGGTATCCCCGACCGCACCGCATCAAGTGCAGGCACTTAAAATCCTCCTGTCAAACGCTTGCGAAAAAAAATTAGAAAATATTTCATTCACCTATTGACATGGTAGGTGAATAGTGCTATACTATTACCAACCCAACAGGTAGGCAATCAAAGTGAAATCGGGGTTTCCCGGTTTATGTTTCTAAAGGCAGGTAAAAGCTCATGGAAAACGATTTTGAAAAGCTCGTCAGAGAAAATTTCCGTTTCGGTCGAATGTGTCGATGTATGTATCATCAGTCCCTCAGGAACATACACACATCATTTGACAACGAAAGGAAAGTATGATTATGTCTGACTACAAATTTGAAACTTTACAGCTCCACGTAGGCCAGGAACAGCCCGATCCCGCTACCGATGCCCGTGCAGTACCGATCTATGCCACCACTTCTTATGTGTTCAAGAATTCTGCTCATGCGGCTGCCCGTTTTGGCCTTGCCGATGCCGGTAACATCTACGGCAGACTTACCAACTCCACGCAGGATGTTCTGGAAAAGCGTGTGGCGGCACTTGAAGGCGGCGTTGCTGCTTTGGCACTCGCTTCCGGTGCAGCAGCCATTGCATACACCCTGGAAGCACTCGGTCAGAACGGCGGTCATTTCGTGGCACAAAAGACCATCTACGGAGGCAGCTATAACCTGCTGGCACATACCCTCCCGAACTTTGGCATTACCGCCAGTTTTGTAAACATTCACGACCTCGCTGAAGTGGAAGCGGCAATTCAGGAGAACACCCGTGCGATCTACATTGAAACGCTTGGCAATCCAAACAGCGACATTCCCGATATTGACGCACTCACAGCACTGGCGCATCGGCACGGCTTGCCGCTGGTCGTCGATAACACCTTCGGTACACCGTATCTGATCCGTCCGATCGAACACGGCGCAGATATCGTAGTGCATTCCGCGACCAAGTTCCTTGGCGGTCACGGTACGACGCTCGGCGGCATCATTGTGGATTCCGGTAAATTCGACTGGGCGGCAAGCGGCAAGTATCCGGCGGTCGCTGAACCGAATCCCTCCTCTCACGGCGTATCCTTTGTCAAGGCCGTCGGTCCTGCGGCGTTTGTGACTTACATTCGTGCCATTTTGCTCCGTGATACCGGCGCAACGATTTCGCCCTTTGCAGCGTTCCTGCTTCTGCAGGGCATTGAAACCCTGTCGCTTCGCCTTGAACGGCACGCGGAAAACACGAAGAAGGTCGTGGAATTCCTTGCAAATCATCCGCAGGTCGAACAGGTCAACCATCCCTCTCTTGCCGGCCATCCCGACCACGCACTGTATCAGAAATATTTCCCGGATGGCGGAGGTTCCATTTTCACCTTTGAAATCAAGGGTGGTCAGACGGAAGCACATACGTTTATCGACAATCTGAAGATTTTCTCGCTCCTTGCCAATGTTGCCGACGTCAAGAGTCTTGTGATTCATCCCGCCACCACTACCCACAGCCAGCTGTCCGAGGAAGAACTGGCCGATCAGGGAATCAAACCCAACACCATCCGTCTTTCCATTGGTATCGAACACATCGACGATATTATCGCAGACCTCGAAAGAGGCTTTGCGGCCGTTCAGTAATTGAGGGGGCATTTTATTATGGGTCATATATACACATCCGCAGACCAGCTTATCGGCAAAACGCCGCTTCTGGAACTCACACACATCGAAAAGTCGCTCGGACTTCAGGCAAGGATCCTTGCAAAGCTTGAATATTTCAACCCCGCAGGGTCGGTCAAGGACCGGATCGCCAAGGCGATGATCGAAGAGGCCGAAGCATCGGGCAAGCTGAAACCCGGTGCAGTCATCATCGAGCCGACATCGGGCA
>JAFTRF010000087.1 GCA_017462405.1 Clostridia bacterium
ACACGGGCCATCGCAGACTCTACGGGGATGGTGTACTGGCGGGCATCCACCACACCGTCAATGCGGCGGATGGCATCGGAGTGACCCTGGCTGACACCCTTGCCCCAGAAGGTGTAGACCTGACCCTGCGGCAGAATGGCCTCCGCCATCAGACGGTTCAGCGAGAACATACCGGGGTCCCAGCCAACGGAGATCATGGCAACATGACCGGAGGCGCGGGCGGCTTCGTCCACACGGGCGAAGTGCGCGGGGATGTTGGCATGGGTGTCGAAGCTGTCCACGACATTGAAGTGCTGTGCCAACGCCGGGGTCTGCACCGGCAGGTCGGTGGCGCTGCCGCCGCACAGGATGACCACATCAATGCGATCCTTGTGCGATGTCAGTTCGTCCATAGCGTATACCGGCACACCGGTGAGGGTCCGCACCGAGGCGGGATCGCGCCGGGTAAATACGCCGTACAGTTCCATGTCGGGGTTTTGCCGGACGGCGCACTCCACGCCCCGGCCCAGATTGCCGTAACCGGCAACTGCGATCTGAATTTTCATGGTAGATTGCTCCTTTGCTTGCAACAGAATGGCAATGATATTATAAAATGGGGAATTTACATTATTATATGAGAAATATCACAGGATTTTTATGGGTTGGCCCCCTCAGATCCGTGCTTCTCCCGTTTTACGCGCTTCTTCCGCAACCGCCTTGGCGACCGCCGGACCGATCCGCGGGTCAAATGCGCGGGGCAGAATGTATTCCGGACACAATTCGCTGTCGTCCACCAGTGCCGCGATCGCGCGGGAGGCCGCCATCTGCATTTCGTCGTTGATCTGGGCGGCGCGGACATCCAGCGCACCCCGGAAAATGCCGGGGAAGGCCAGCACGTTGTTGATCTGATTCGGGAAATCCGACCGTCCGGTGCCGATGATGTACGCACCGGCGGCGCGGGCGAGGTCGGGGGCGATTTCCGGCACCGGGTTCGCCATCGCGAACACCACGGGCCGGTCGGCCATCGACCGCACCATCTCCTCCGAGACGATGCCGCCGGCGGACACCCCGATGAACACATCCGCACCCACCATCGCGTCGGCCAGCGAACCGGTCAGACGGCGGGGATTGGTCAGCGCTGCCATATCACGATGGGCAGGGGAGAGCGTGTCGTCTCCGGCGCACAGCAGGCCGCATTTGTCACTCAGCACGATGTCCCGGACACCCATTTTCAGCAGATGCCGCGCAATGGCGCACCCGGCGGAGCCGGCACCGCTGATGACCACGCGCAGGTCCTCCAGTGCGCGCCCGGTCAGGCGCACCGCGTTCAGGACGGCTGCGCCCACGACCACGGCGGTACCGTGCTGGTCATCGTGGAACACGGGAATGTCGCAGATTTCCTTCAGCCGGCGCTCGACCTCGAAGCAGCGGGGGGCGGAGATGTCCTCCAGATTGATGCCGCCGAACGAGCCGCTCATCAGATAGATCGTGCGGACCAGTTCGTCCACATCCTTGGTGCGCAGGCAGAGCGGGATGGCATCAATGCCGCCGAACTCCTTGAACAGGACGCACTTGCCCTCCATGACGGGCATACCTGCTTCGGGGCCGATGTCGCCCAGCCCCAATACGGCGGTGCCGTCGGTGATGACGGCCACGGTATTCCACCGGCGGGTCAGTTCAAAGGACTTGGCGTAGTCCTTCTGGATCTCCAGACAAGGCTCCGCCACGCCGGGGGTATAGGCCAGCGCCATGTCGCGGGCATTTTTCACCGGGACACGGGCGGTCATTTCGATTTTTCCACGCACCTGCGTGTGCAGCTGCATTGCATCGGTCATGTGTATCGCTCCTTTGATAACAGAGGAAAATAATAAAAATGAAGCGTGAATATAGAATGATGGAGAATGAAAAATTGCGGAAATGGTTCTGCCAAGGCCATATTCTGTAGGGGCGGCAACCTGCCGCCCGTGGTATTGCGCTTTTGCTGGGGGATTGTTTGTGTGCATAGATGCCGGGCGGCAAATTGCCGCCCCTACGGAATACGGTTCGGCGGGTTGACGCTCAATTTTCTGCAACCCCCTCCAGATCAAACGGGGGGATGTATTCCGTACCGGCGGAGGTGCGCTGCTGGACGTAGCCCTCCAGCCCCAGATCTTCCATATAGGTGCGTACCTTGAGGTATTCCCGGCGGGTGATCCGGCGGGACAACTCGCGGATCTGCATGGCGTCACCGCAGGGAGTGTACTGTGCCATCAGGCTGACCGGATATTGGGGCAGATGTGCCGCCATCCAGTCGAGTACCGCCATCGCACCGCGGGTGTTTTCCGGCAGGATCAGGTGTCGCACTACCATGCCGCGCCGCATCAGCCCGTCATCGTCGTAGACGCAATCCCCGACCTGCCGCGCCATTTCCAACAGCGCCGCCGGAGCAACCTCCGGGTAATCAGCGGCGGCGGAGTAGCGCCGGGCGGGGTCGGCGGCGATGTATTTGAAATCGGGGAGATAAATATCAATGTAACCGTCCAGCATCCGGAGCGTGTCCACGGATTCGTACCCACCGCAATTGTACACTACAGGCACCGGCAGACGGTAGAT
>JAFTRF010000088.1 GCA_017462405.1 Clostridia bacterium
CAATCGTACAGCGGACGATGGGCTTCAAACTCCAGCGTGCAAAGCGAGTGGGTAATGCCTTCCAGCGCATCCTCGATGGGGTGCGCGTAGTCGTACATGGGATAGATGCACCACTTGTCGCCGGTGCGGTGATGTGCCTGATGCTTGATGCGATACAGAGCCGGGTCGCGCATATTGAAGTTACCGGAAGCCAGAGCAATCTTTGCGCGCAGGGTCATAGCTCCATCCGGGAATTCGCCGGCCTTCATGCGGGCGAACAGGTCCAGCGACTCCTCGATGGGGCGGTCGCGGTAGGGGCTGCGGGCGGGAGTATTCAGATCGCCGCGGTAAGCCGCCATTTCCTCGGCAGTCAGCTGGCACACATAGGCCAGCCCCTTCTTGATCAGTTCCACGGCATAGTCGTACATCTGATCGAAATAGTCGCTGGCGTAATAGAACCGGTCCTCCCAGTCATAGCCCAGCCACTTGATGTCCTCCTGAATGGCATCCACGTATTCCGTGTCTTCCTTGGTGGGGTTGGTATCGTCCATGCGCAGGTTGCACAGGCCGTTGAACTTTTTGGCGGTGCCGAAGTCTACGAAAATGGCCTTTGCATGACCGATGTGCAGGTAGCCGTTGGGCTCCGGCGGGAAACGGGTGTGTACCCGCTGACCGGCGCACCGGCCGCCCTCGGCGATGTCTTCTTTGATGAATTCGTCAATAAAATTACCGCGAATCTCTTCTGCCATGATTTATAACACTCCTTTTTGTGTAAGGGGGGCAATACAATTTATGCCAGTGCTGCCTTGATTTTTTCCAGACCCTTGTTCAGACGCTTCAGGCTCTCCTCCCGGCCCAGAATAGCCAGGATCTCCACAGCACCACCGGGAGTCACGGCCGTACCGGATGCGGCAATGCGTACCGGCCACATTACGAAGCCGTTCTTCACACCCATCTCCGCCGCCATATTCAGCAGCAGGTCGTGAATGGCCACCGCATTCCATTCGGGCAGAGCCTCAAATGCGGCAATGGCCTTTTCCATGGTGGGCAGGCACTTCTCGGTATTGGTCTTGCTCTTTTTATTGGTATACAGCGCCACATCGTATTCCGGCAGTTCCTTGAAGAAAGAGATCATCTCCGGGATCTGCTTCAGGTTGGTCACGCGGGGCTGCAGGATCTGTGCCATCAGCGCCCAATCCATCTCCTGCTCCGGGATGGCGGCCTTGAAATACGGCATGGCGACCTCAGTGAACTTGGCGGGGTCCATTGCGCGGATGTATTCCGCATTGAACCATGCCAGCTTATCGTAATCGAACACAGCGGGGGACTTGCTGATGCCGTCCACATCAAAGGCCTGCTCCAGCTCGGTGAGGGTAAACTTTTCACGGTTCTCCTTCGGACACCAACCCAGCAGCGCAATGTAGTTGATGACGGCCTCCGGCAGGTAGCCCTCGTTCACCAGACCTTCGAAGCTGGTGGAGCCGTGGCGCTTGGACAGCTTGGATACGGAACCGTCGGGATTCTTACCCAGAATCAGCGGCAGATGCACATAGGTGGGGATTTCCCAGCCGAATGCCTCGTACAGCAGGTTGTACTTGGGGGTCGAAGACAAATATTCACAGCCGCGCACCACGTGGGTGATGTTCATGGTGTGGTCGTCGATGACGTTGGCGAAGTTGTAGGTGGGGAAACCGTCGGATTTCAGCAGCACCTGATCATCCAGTTCGCAGTTGTCCACGGTGATATCACCAAATACAGCGTCGGAGAAGGTCGTGCTGCCGGTGGTCGGCACCTTCTGGCGGATAACATAAGGCGTGCCGGCATCCAGCAGACGCTGGACCTCTTCCTGCGGCAGGTCACGGCACTGACGGTCGTAGCCGCCGGAGAATTCGTCGGTGGAGTTGTCTTTCAGGCTGTCCAGACGCTCCTTGGTGCAGAAGCAGTAGTAAGCCTTGCCCTCCCGCACCAGCTGCTCGGCATAGGGGCGGTACATATGGAGACGCTGGCTCTGCACATAGGGGCCTACGCCGCCGTCCTTGTCGGGACCTTCGTCGTGGTGCATACCTACGGTCTTCAGCGTGTTGTAAATCACAGCTTCGGCACCTTCCACGTAGCGTTCACGGTCGGTATCCTCAATACGGAGGATGAACTTGCCGCCCAGCGAACGGGCGATCAGGTACTCGTACAGTGCGGTGCGGAGATTGCCCACATGCATAAAACCGGTGGGGCTGGGCGCAAAACGGGAGCGAACTTCTTTCATTTTATTTCATACCTTTCTTTGTATGGTGCGCTTTTTGCACACGGATACAGCATTCAGTAAATTCTTCACAGTTGGTTTTATTATAGCATTCTTTTTCCTGTCCTGTAAATAGGGTTTGCAGTTTTTTTCGAGAAAAAAGCGCCCGCCGGAGCGCGGTGGTTTTGTGCAAAACGATTTTCTTCCGCAATACAGCAACCCCCGGAGCCTGCATGATTTGCAGATTCCGGGGGTTTGTGGTTGCATTGGCCCTCTCCGTCAAAAATCTTCGATTTTTGCCACCTTCTTCTGGCGAAGACAGCAGACCCCTTTGTCACTTCGTGACATTTCCCCTAACAGGGGAATTTCCCGGAGGGAGAGCTGCCGAGCGAAGCGAGGCTGAGAGGGCTTGCTTCGCTCATCGTTTCTGTCATTTTACTGGTCGTAAATATTACGAAAAAGAAATAACCGCCCCCGTCGCCAAACGAAGCGGTGATTTACAGATATTTATCCATGGACTGTTTGGCGGTTTTAACGATGTCGGCCAGCGCCTTGGCTTGTCCGGGGGTACAATGATTCAGAATGTCCGCAATATCCCCGGCGGCGGTACCGTGGGTGGTGGTGTCCCAATCAAACAGCAGATCATCGGTACGCACTTCTAATGCACCGGCGATGGCCACCAGCACCGGCAGACTCAGCTTGGTATTGCCCGTCTCGATGTGGCTCATATGCGGTACGGAAATATCGACCCGCTCGGCCAGTTCTTCCTGTGAAAACCCTCTCATTTTGCGGAATTTTCGAATCCGCCGACCAATTTCGTTATAATTCATCAAAAAGTTCACCGCCCATACAGTAAAATTCTACTTGCATTGTATCGGCAATCGTGCTACAATGACAATAAACTATATAGATATTTTATGCTTATATAGTTTATATTTCATAAGAAGGAGGTGATTGTATGACACTATACAACCGTGAATTTCTGATTCCGTATCTGAAAAACCTATGCGCGCTGTACTATGCGAGGCGGAAGTTGGAAATCGAAAAGAAACGCGTGAAAGAAAAGATCGGTGATAACTCGGACCTTCGGCCACTCGACCTGCCAACATACGAACCTGTCTGGGGTTCACATTCCGATTTAGGATGCAGATTTTGGTTTGGTTTTGTGGTTTCTATTTTTCTTTTGATTCTCTGCTTGGTAATGTCTCTTACAGGTGCTCCCACAGAAGTGATAGAAACGATTATGCTTTTACCCGGAGCCAGTGTAGGCATTTGTGCAATTGTAATCGCTATAACGCACTTTCAGTATCTCGACGATTGTAAAAGACATCAGCAAGATGTGAATGAAATCCGCGAAGAAAACGCACGTAGAACACGGGAGAATGAACTCAGGGAAAAGAGACGTGCCCCGCTTTATTCCCGACTTCGGGCGCTCGAACAAGAAATCGACAGCATCGACGACTTGATTTACCGTGCTTACAGCGCCAACATCGTTCCCGGTCCCAGTGACCGCTACCGCACGATGTACTGTGCTGTCTATCTCTACGAGTATTTCAGCAAAGGCCGTTCCAACGACATGGATGTAGCCATCAACACCTATGTTCTGGAACAGATCAAAGACCGTCTGGATACCATCATCCGGCAGAACAGCGATATCATGCTCAATCAGGAACTGATTTATGCCAACCAGATGCGCTCCATGGAAGACCGCCGCAACTATCAGAACACCATGATTCAGAAAATCAACCGTCTGAACTGCTCGGCCGAGGAAGCCAACCAGTACCGCAGAGCCATCGACAGCCGTCTCGAAACCCTCGAATTCTTCGCCCGCGACAACTACATCCGCAACCTCATGTCGTAAAATTCCACACATAACGCAACCCCCGGAGCCTGCATGATTTGCAGATTCCGGGGGTTTGTGGTTGCATTGGCCCTCTCCGTCAAAAATCTTCGATTTTTGCCACCTTCTTCTGGCGAAGACAGCAGACCCCTTTGTCACTTCGTGACATTTCCCCTGACAGGGGAATTTCCCGGAGGGAGAGCTGCCGAGCGAAGCGAGGCTGAGAGGGCTTGCTTCGCTCATCGTTTCTGTCATTTCACTGGTCGTAAATATTACGAAAAAGAAATAACCGCCCCAGTCTCCCAAACTAAGCGGTTAATTTCTTAAAGCTTATGGAGGGCGAACCGTCTGCCGGTGGGCCTCTTTTCATACATATAATGACACGTTTTGTGTCATCCGTCAAGTATGTTCCACAGGCTTGACGGATTTCTTTTTTTGCGCTATGATACTGTTACAAATCCCAACAATGGAGTGATCGTATCGTGAAACGAAATAAAATCCAGTTCGATGCCGTCGAAAAAGGTCTGCTGCTGTTCACCTTTGCCGTACTGATGTTTTCCTATGTTTTCGGCGGAACCGTACGTCCCCTGACCACCAAGGAAGTCGCCGTGATGGTCATATTCGCCTTTGAACCCATCTTTGCCCTGCTGCTCCGGCGGGCGGCACTGGGCCGGAAAGCCAACAATCCCGGCAACTTCTACTTTAAGGTCGGACTGTATCTGTTCGGTGCCCTCGCGCTTCTGCTGTCCTCTGTATATACATTGCTGGTCTGATGCGAAAGGAGCCGTACTCATGAACCGTACCGTACTGATCACCGGCGCATCCCGTGGCATCGGCCGGGCCATTGCGCTGGCTTTCGCCGCTGAAGGCGACCGGGTTGCCATCAACTACCACACCAACGAAGCCGCGGCGCGGGCCACTGCCGCTGATTGCCGCGCACTGGGCGCACAGGCTGAAATTTTCCGGGCAGACGTAGCCTGCCGGGAAGATGTCTTTGCCATGGTCCGCACCGCGGAACACACCTTCGGTCCGGTGGAAGTGCTGGTGAACAATGCCGGCATCGCCCAGCAGAAGCTGTTCACCGACATTACCGAAGCGGATTGGCGGCGCATGACCGGCACCCATCTGGACGGCACCTTTTACTGCTGTCAGGCGGTGCTGCCCGCCATGATCCGCGCCCACAGCGGCCGCATCATCAACATCAGCTCCATGTGGGGGCAGACCGGCGCTTCCTGCGAGGTGCATTATTCCGCAGTCAAAGCCGGCATCCAAGGGCTGACAATGGCCCTTGCCAAAGAAGTCGGTCCTTCCGGCATTCTGGTCAATGCCATTGCGCCCGGCGTCATCGATACGGAAATGAATGCCCTGCTCGATGCAGAGACGCGTGCCGCGCTGGATGACGAAACACCCCTGTGCCGTGCCGGACGCACGGAAGAAATCGCCTCGGCCGCCGTATTTCTGGCAGGTCCCGGCAGCAGCTTCATCACCGGGCAGATCCTCGGTGTCAACGGTGGCTTTATCACCTGATCTCATGCGGCGGTGCCGCAATTCATCCCAATATAATGATTTGACGCTGAAGCGTCATGCAATACAAAGAAACAGCCCTGATCCGGAATTTTCACCGGAACAGGGCTGTTGTTGTATGCGGTCCTATTTCACGCAATTCACACGCCGCCGCAGCAACTTCATGCGCCGCAGGCGTACTTCATGGGCCTTTTGGCCCACTTCATCTGCCCACAGGGCAGACTTCATTTTTTACGCGCCGGGATAAGAGGGCGTACTGGGTGCCGAAGAGGTTTCCTCGTGCTTGGCCTGCATTTTGAATGTAATCGTAAATTTTTCGCTGGCCTTGAAGCCCCAGATATTTTCGGTAGATTCCTCCAGCCGATAGCATTCCAGCTTCATTTCATCGCCGGGCTTCATTTTCTGCATCAGCGCAAACAACTCGTCAAACGTCTTGACCCGTACTCCGTTGGCCGAGGTGATGACGTCGCCGATTTTCAGACCGGATTCCTGCGCCGGGCTGTCGCTGGCAAACGACTGGACCACCAGACCGACCTCCAGACCGTAATATTCGGCATAGTCTTCACTCATCTGACCGCACACGATGCCCATCTGGACATCCGTGGGGTTTTCGCCGATCTCAGAGGACGTATTACCGTTGCTGTTGCCGAAGCCGTCCTGAATGCCGTTGCCGTTGTTATTGCCATTGCCGTTGTCGGGCATGGACGGGATCCCCTGACCGTAGCCGGGGCGCCGGTTCGTGTCGTCGCTGCCAGTCACCAATGCATACACACCGTAAATGGCAAAACATACAATGACCGCCTCAATCAGAATAGCCGCGATCCACATCAGCACCTGTCCCGCACCGCCTTTTTTCTGGGCGGTCTGCTGCGGAGGGGTGTAACCTTTCGGCTGGGCATAACCATAGGGTGGCGCATAACCATACGGCGGTGCGTAGCCATATGGCGGGGCATACCCCTGCGGTGGGGTATAGCCTTGCGGAGGCGCGTACCCCTGTGGCGGGGCGTACCCCTGCGGCGGAGTCTGTGTCGTCGATGCAGCGTCTGTCGTCGCATCGTCGGCCGTCTTTGCACTGTCAAACGGATTGGTACTTCCGCTGTCGTCGTTCTCCCGGAATACCGACCACGGATCCGTGGTTTCTTCCGGTGTAGTATCGTTTTGTTCAAATTCGTTGTTCATGCTGCGCTCCTCCTCTGATTGTGTTTACCCCAAGGTCACCTGCACGGTACGGTACTGCCGGTTCCGCACAATTTTCAGCGTGACCGTGGTTCCGCCGGTGTATTTGTTTTTCTCCGAAATCATTGCCGCATAGCTGCTGATGGCGCTGCCGTTGAATTCCGTGATCAGGTCGCCCTGCTGCAGACCGGCCTTTGCCGCCGGGGAATCCTCCGCCACGCTGTATACCACCACGCCCGACGGATAGCCCATCGCCTGCAGGCGGGATGCCGTATAATAGGTATTGATGGTCACACCCAGATAGGCCTGCTGGGTACCCTCCTGACGGATGAGCCGCTCGCAGATCTCCGCCACCTCGTTCACCGGAATTGCAAAGCCCATGCCGTCGTAGTCCGTGCCGGACATTTTTGCGTTGTTGATACCGATCAGCTTGCCGGTTTCATCCAGCAGCGCGCCGCCGGAATTGCCGGGATTGATGGCCGCATCGGTCTGAATCAGATTCATCTGCACGCCGGATTCGGTCGTAATGGTGCGGTTCAGACCGCTGACGATGCCCATGCTCACCGAGCCCATATATTCCAGACCGCCGGGCGAACCGATGGCCACCGTCATCTGGCCGACCGACAGCTTATTGGAATCGCCCAGTTCCACGGCCGGCAGATTGGTCCGGCTGATTTTCAGCAGGGCAATGTCGGCACCGGCATCGTAGCCGACGACCGATGCGGAAATGCCGGTTTCGATGTCCTCCGGCAAATACACCTCAATTTTGCACCCGGATGCAATGCTGCCGTAGCTGGCATTTTCCACCGCATCGGCGATCACATGATAATTGGTGATGATATAGCCGTCCTGCGTATAAATGACACCGGAGCCGTCGCTCTGGGTCTGGCTGCTGGTCTGCTGACCGAACATTCCGGTCGACGTCACCTTGGCCGTCACCCGGATACCGACCACGGAATTGTTGCACTTCTGCGCCACCGCCTGTGCCACCGAACTCATGGTTTCGGTTACGGTGATGTTGGTGGTCTGGTTGGTAATGACCGTGCCGGAGGAAACCGGTGCATCGGGCTCTTCCTCACCGCTCTGCGTTCCCACAACGGAAGAATTTTCCCGGTTGCTCATCAGGTAGTACATCCCCGCAGAGGATACCGTACCGCACAGCAGCGCCGAACAAATGGCCACCGCTGCCACCGTTCCGCAGCCGAATCGCGCCGTTTTGCGTTTTCGGCCATACGACGGGTCGTCTCCGGTATAGCTGTAATGGTATTCGCCTTCATCGCGGCGCGGGTCGTTATATTGAAAATCATTCATTCCACATACATCCTTTCCATTGGAACTGATTTTATTATAATCGCTCTCTGTGACACAAATTCGATAACTTTATGAACCCGTTTTGAACAATACGTACATATTTTGTGTTGTTGCGCTGCAGTCCCCTCAGCCCTGTTCGAGTTCAAACCAGAACATCGGTCCGTCCGCGCGATTTTCCACTCCGTAGGGCATATTGTGCGCCCGCATGATGGCCGCCACCACCGACAACCCCAGCCCTGTGCCGCCGTAGGCCCGTGTACGCGCCTTGTCGGCTTTGTAGAAGCTTTCCCAGATGCGCACACGCTCCTCTTCACCGATGCAGGCACCGGTATTGAACACCGACACCCGCACCCGCGGATGGCCGTCCCGCATGGTTTCTTCTGCCGTGACCGTGATGTCGCCACGGGCCGAAACGTGGTTGGCCGCATTGGAAACGTAATTGTTGATGACGTTTTCGATGAAATATTCATCGCCCCAGCAATACAGTTCCCCCCGTGTCCGGAAATCCACCGTGATGCGCTTCTGATCCAGCAGGATCGAGTATTTTTTCAGAATGCCCCCGATCAGTCCGGTAATTTCGAAGCGGGAAATGTTCAGTTCTTCCTCGCCGGATTCCAGCTGCATCAGACTGGTCATTTTGCGGATCAGCTGATTCATCTTGTCCGCTTCATCCTCGATGATCTCGCAGTAGTAGCGGCGGCTTTCCGGATCGCCGGACACCTCCTCGCGGATGCCCTCTGCATACGCCCGGATGAGCGCAATGGGGGTTTTCAGTTCGTGCGAAGCATTTGCAATGAAATCCCGGCGCAGCTGATCCTGCCGGGTCTTGATCTCGTTGTCCCGCTCCAGCTGGGCATTGGCCGTTTTCAGTTCTGACAGCTTGCGTTCCAGCTCGGTGGAAACATTGTTGATGCTCTCGCCCAGCGCTCCGACCTCGTCATGGCTCCGGCCCGTATATTTCCGGGAAAAATCCAGACGGGCGATGCCGTCGGTCACGGTCAGCAATTCCTTGATGGGGCGCGTGAAGCCACGTGCCAGAAAAAACACCAGCACACAGCACAGCACGATGGCACCGATGCCGCTGTAAATCAGAAAGCGGTTGCCGATGGCCACGCTTTCGGCAATGGCTTCCAGCGGCGTCCGCAGAATGCACATCGTGCCGCTGCTCAGTCGCCCCGACAGGGTGATGTACTGCCGTCCGGTCTGCGGATTTGCTTCGGTGCCGACCTGATAGCTGCCCGGCTGCTGATCCCGGAATTGCTGAAGCAGCGCCATCGAAACGGTGATTTCCAGCTGGTGTCCATTCTGGATTTCCATCCCGCCCAGTGATGCGTATTCCGGCTGCAGCCGCTCGTTGATCAGCACGATGCTGCAGTTGGTCCGGGCATTGATGCTGTCAATGGCAATCCGCCGTTGGGTGCGGTCACTGTACTGATCGTAGATTTCGTCAATCTGGCCGTACAGTACCACAATCTCCTTTTCTTTTTCCATACGGTAATATTTTTCCAGCGCCAGCGTGTTGAGCATCCAGCAGCAGCACAGCATCAGCACCATGCACCCGACCATGCTGAGAAACAGCTTGATGGTAAAGGAACTGCGGCGGGGCTGTTTCGTGTGTTTTTTCATCGCCGCCTCCGTCATTGCTCAAACTTGTACCCGATGCCGCGCACGGTGCGGATGTAATCCGCCGCATTGCCCAGTTTGTTCCGCAGGGTCTTTACGTGGGTATCTACGGTACGTTCATCACCGTAATAATCGTAATTCCATACATGGTTGAGGATCTGCCCGCGCGTCAGCGCCATGCCCGCATTGTCCATCATGTAGCACAACAGTTCAAATTCCTTGTACGTCAGTTCCACCTTGCGGCCCTGTACCTGCACTTCACGTGCGGCACGGTTGACGCGGACCATTCCGTAGCTGCGGCTCTCCTCCGCATTGCCGAATGCCCGGCGCAGCAGGGCATTGACCCGTGCCACCAGAATCCGGGGGCTGAACGGCTTGGCGATGTATTCGTCTGCACCCAGATCAAATCCGGTCAGTTCGTCGATTTCCTCACTGCGGGCCGTGACCATAATGATCGGCACGTTGGATTGTTTCCGGATCTCACGGCAGACCTGCCATCCGTCCATACGCGGCATCATCACATCCAGAATCAGCAGATCGGGCTGCTGCTCCGCAAACTGGATCAGGGCTTCCTCACCGTCGCCGGCTTCAAAAATCTGGTAGCCCTCCCGCACCAAAAAGTCGGACACGATTTTCCGCATCCGCACTTCATCGTCAACAATCAATATCTTTTTTCGTTCCATAGGCATTGTTCATTCCTTTAACCCGGTGTGTATTCTTATTATAGCACCGGGAATTTGATTGTAACATAAATTTATGATTATTTTGTGAAATACCGCAAAGAAAATGAATTTTTTTCCGTTTTTGCTCATACTAAAGCAGTACCATGAAAGGAGTGCTTGCTTTGCCTCACGATTCCTTTGACGATCTGATTCATCGCTACCGGCAGGAACTGCTGCGCTACCAGAGCCGGAATCCCGCTGCGGTGCCGTCTGCGGTCGCACCTGCACCCGCTCCGGTTCCGGCGCCGCCCGCTCCTGTGCCTGCTCCGCCCGTTTCCGAAGAACCTCCGGCGGCAGCGCCCGTTCCGCCGCCGCTGCCCATGCTGGAGGAACTGATGCAGTGCCGCGACGGCTATACGCACTCCGGCACCTTGCGGGTCGCCGTCACCACCGCACGGCAGGCCGTTCCCCTGCCGGATGCGGATGTGACCATCTTCTGTATGCAGGACGGGCGGCGGCACCTGAAATATTTTCTGACCACCGATGCCAGCGGACGCACCCCCGCCGTATTGCTTCCGGCGCCGCCGCCCATCAATTCCGGTGAGCCGAACAACCGCTTTCCCTTTGCATTGTACGGGGTATCGGTATACAAGCCCGGCTTTCTGCCGGCACAGGAACCGCAGGTCCGGGTATTTTCCGATGTGACCGGTACTGTGGCCTTTGACCTGATCCCCGGCGACGTGCCGCCCGTTTCCCCTGTGGAAGGAGGCTGACCCATGGCCTTTGCCATTCCCGAAAATATTACGGTACATCTGGGCCCGCCGGACAGCGACGCCCCCAACGTGACCATCCCCTTTCCGGAATACGTCAGCAATGTGGCCTCCAGCGAAATTTACCCCACATGGCCGGAAAACGCCATCCGCGCCAATATGTATGCCCAGATTTCTTATGCGCTGAACCGCATTTATACCGAATGGTATCGCAGTCAGGGCTACGATTTTGACATCACCTCCTCCACCGCATACGATCAGTCGTATGTGCCCGGACAGGATATTTTCGAGAACATCCGTCAGCTGTCCGGAGAGCTGTTCAACGATTACCTGAAGCGTCCCGGCGTCGATGAGCCGCTGTTTGCTGCCTATTGCGACGGTGAAGAAGTCGTCTGCGACGGATTGTCCCAATGGGGCACTGTGGCACTGGCCCGGCAGGGGCTGACACCCTATGAAATTCTGACGACTTACTATGGCGACAATCTGGACATTGTACAGAATGCGCCGGTATCGCCTCGTCTGCCCTCTTTTCAGCGGCCACTGACGCTGACAGACATCGGTGAAGACGTCCGCCGGGTGCAGGTACAGCTGAACCGGGTCAGCCGCAATTACCCCGCCATTCCCAAGGTCCCCACCGACGGCATTTACGGTGCCCCTACCCGCGACGCTGTTGCAAAATTTCAGGAGATCTTTGACCTGCCATCCACTGGAGTTGTGGATCAGGCCACATGGTACCGGCTGGCCTATCTGTACACCTCCGTCAAGCGTCTGGCCGAACTGAATTCTGAGGGCGAAACACTGCTGGGCACGCCGCTGCAGTTTGACCGGGTACTGGCCTCCGGCGACAGCGGCGGCCGGGTGCGGATCCTGCAGTATTTTCTGGCGGTACTGTCCGGCTTTTACCCTCAGATCCCGCCGGTGCAGATCGACGGGCAATTCGGTCCTGCCACCCAAAGTGCCGTTACCGCCGCCCAGCAGTTGTTCGGTCTGCCGCAGACCGGCATCATCGACAAGGCCACATGGGAGCGTCTCAGTGATGAAACCGCTGATCTGCTCGACCGGGTCGATCCGGCCGATTTTTCCGCCGGCATCCAGCCCTACCCCGGCTTTGTGCTGACACAGGGAATGCGGAACGAATTTGTCAGCGTACTGCAGAATTACCTCATCCGCATTGCATCCCTTTACCCCGATCTGCCCTCCACCTCCATCACAGGCTACTTTGGCCCCGCCACCAAAGCAGCGGTCACCGCCTTCCAGCGAAAATTCGGGCTGACCGCCGACGGTGTGGTCGGCCCTCAGACATGGAACGAGTTGCTTCGGGTGTATGATGATGTCCGCGGGAGTGAACACACCCATCCGGGGCAGTACCCCGGCACGCCGCTGACCACCGGAAGCAGCGATTTTGCATCGTAAAGCGATTTTATCCGTGTTTTGTTTCACTGTATACGACAGAAAGGAATTTTTATGGCTTCCACGCGAGAAATGCAGCCGGAATTTCCGGTCCGCAATGTCCAGATTGCGCTGCAGGCATTGGCGGCACAATACAGCACGATGGTGCCGCCCATCCCAGACGGCATTTACGGTCCCGTAACAGCACAGGCCATCACGGTGTTTCAGGAGGCACAGGGCCTGCCTCCGACCGGCGATACCGACCGGGAAACATGGGATGCCCTCCACAGCGCCTATTTCCGGTGGCTGCATCAGCAGCGTGTGCCTGCACCGCTGCATCTCTTCCCGGATGCCGGTGCCGTCTTGCCGGCAGATGCCGAAGACGACGCGGTCTACGCCGTTCAGCTTATCCTCCGGCGCATCGCACGGCAGTATGCGGACTTTCGCCCGGTCACCGTGACCGGACAGATGGACAGCGACACCGTCCGGGAACTGCAGCGGTTTCAGGCGCGCGCGCTGCTGCCGGAAACCGGCGAAGCCGACCGGGAAACATGGGACCGCTTAGTGCGCTTTTACGCATTGCCGGAAAACTGACCGTTTTTCATAAAAACAGGAGGTGCCATGTTGCACCTCCTGTTTTTTTATGAAATGCTTGTTACCGCCACACCGTGACATCCGACTCTGCTTTTCGTTTGCGCTGCATCAGCATCGTTACGACGTTCGCCGTGGATTCCCCTTCATACAGCACCCGATAGGTGGCCTCGATGATGGGCATGTCCACGCCTTGACGCTGTGCCAGCATCCACACGGATTTTGCGGCATAATATCCCTCTACCACACCGCCGCTCCGGGTCAGCACTTCCGCCGGTGTCATGCCCTTGCCGATGAGGGTACCTGCCCGGCAGTTTCTGGAATGGCGGGAGGTACAGGTCACCGTCAGGTCGCCCACACCTGCCAGACCGGCAAATGTGTCGCGGTCTGCCCCCATGGATACCCCCAGCCGCGCCATTTCCGCCAGTCCGCGGGTCAGCAGCATGGCTTTGGTGTTGTCGCCGCAGCCCATACCGTCTGTCACGCCGGCACACAGCGCAATTACGTTTTTGATGGCGCCACCCAGCTCTGCGCCGATAATATCCGGGCTGGTGTAAATGCGGAATGTGTCGGACATAAATGCATTCTGCACCAGTTCCGCATGGGCGCGGACAGAACTGGCCGCCACGCACCCTGTGGGGATGGACCGGGCCACCTCCTCTGCATGGCTGGGGCCGGTCAGGGCTACCGTAGGACGATGCGTCTCCTGTTCCACGATCTGACTCATCCGGAGCAATGTATCGGGTTCAATGCCCTTGGTTACCGACACCATCACCGCATCGGCCCGCAGGTGCGGTGCCACCGCACGGCATACCTGCCGTATGGCAAAGGACGGACTGGCGATCACCACCAACGCACATTCCGCCACACAGGCCGGATCTGCCGACACTGCCATTTCCGCCGGCAGCGACACGTCTGCCAGCAGGGGATTCACTCTGCTTTCTGCCATCTCCGCCGCTTTCCGGGGATTGTGCGACCACAACACCACTTCATGCCCGTTCCGGCACAGGCTCATGCCCAGCGCCGTACCCCATGCTCCGCTGCCGACGATTGCTGCTTTCATTGGATAACCTCCTTGATGTTCCGCCGCGATCCGATACCGTCCGGTCACCGCCGCGTTTCCTCTGTTCTATAAATATACGCTCTTTTCCCCCCGAACGCAAGGCAATTTTGTGATTCGGGCATTTGGGACAAACAAATCAAAGTCATCTGCTTCAAAACACTACTTTTCTCTTGCAAAAAGACAGATTTTATTTTATTATTATAGAGAGCATGCGGATCAATGCATCGACTACTATGAAAGGCGGTACTTAAAATGAATACGTTTTTTGAATCTATCCCTTATGTACGCTATGAGGGCGCTGATTCCACCAATCCCTTTGCGTTCCGTTATTACAACCCCGACGAGGTCATCATGGGCAAGCCCATGCGCGAGCACCTGAAGTTTGCGCTGTCCTACTGGCACACCATGTGCGGCGACGGCACCGATATGTTCGGCCGCGGCACCTACGTCAAGAACTTCGGCGCTGAGACGCCCATGGAAATCTACAAGAACAAGGCTCGTGCTGCGTTTGAACTGATGGACAAGCTGAGCATCGACTACTTCTGCTTCCACGACCGCGACATTGCCCCCGAAGGCGCAACGCTGGCCGAATGCAACGCCAATCTGGACGAGATCGTTGACGAGATCGAAGCCCTGATGAAGAAGTACAACAAGAAGCTGCTGTGGGGTACCGCCAACTGCTTCAACCATCCCCGCTATATGCACGGTGCAGGCACCTCGCCGAACGCTGACGTGTTTGCTTACGCTGCTGCACAGATCAAGAAGGCACTGGAGATCACCACCCGTCTGGGCGGTACCGGCTATGTGTTCTGGGGCGGCCGCGAGGGCTATGAAACCCTGCTGAACACCGACATGAAGACCGAACTGGACAACATGGCTTACCTGATGCAGATGGCCCGCGACTACGGTCGTTCCATCGGCTTCACCGGCGACTTCTATGTGGAGCCCAAGCCGAAGGAGCCCACCAAGCACCAGTACGACTTCGACGCTTCCACCGTGCTGGGTTTCCTGAACAAGCACGGTCTGGCCGGCGACTTCAAG
>JAFTRF010000089.1 GCA_017462405.1 Clostridia bacterium
CACGGCGGCGGACTACAATCTCCACGGCGCTTTTCTGGGCAAAAGCTCTAAATGGGGCTATTTCCCGGAGACGAAACACTACGACATCGATGTGTTGATGGCGCAGAAACGCCCCACCCGCATTTTGTGGTGCGGGCGCTTTCTGGACTGGAAGCATCCGGAGCAGGCAATAGCGGTTGCCGCGCGGCTGAAAGCGGCGGGCTATGCCTTTGAACTGGAACTGATCGGCAGTGGCGCGCTGGAGCAGACGCTCCGACAGCAGATCGCGGACGGCGGCCTGTCGGATTGCGTCCGGCTGACAGGGGCGCTGTCGCCCGACGAGGTACGCACCCGGATGGAGACGGCGGGCATCTACCTGTTTACCAGCGACTTCCACGAGGGATGGGGCGCGGTGCTGAACGAAGCCATGAACAGCGGCTGTGCCGTGGCGGCGAGTCATGCCATCGGGGCGGTGCCGTTTTTGGTGAAACCGGGCGAAAACGGACAGATCTACCGCAGCGGCGACACCGATGCGCTGTACCGCAAGGTGAAGTTCCTGCTGGATCACCCCGAAACCCAGCAGATGCTGGGGCGCAATGCCTACGATACCATCGTCCGCCTGTGGAATGCGGAAACGGCGGCAGAACGGCTCCTGCGGCTGACGGAAGAACTGCGGAAACACGGCCGGTGCGACCTGTACACGGACGGCCCGTGCAGCCGGGCACCGTTTCTGAAAAACAACTGGTTCAAGGAGTGAATGAAGCAATCTGTTGACAGGCCCTTCGCCTGTCCGACCGGTGAGGAAATTACAATATGATAAAACGATTACTGAAAAATGCCTCCTTCAAAAACGCAGGCTGGCTGGTGAGCGGCCGTATGGGACAGATGATTATCAGCCTGCTGGTCGGTCTGCTGACCGCACGTTATCTGGGCCCGTCTAATTATGGTCTGATCAACTATGCCACGGCCTATACCTCATTTTTTATGTCATTCTGCACGCTGGGCATCAACTCGGTGTTGGTGAAGGAATTCATCGACCATCCCGGAGAAGAGGGAGAGATTATTGGCTCCACGCTGCTGCTGCGGGCGGTGTCCAGTTTTCTTTCGGCAGGTGCCATCATCGGGCTGGTCAGCGTGGTCGATGCTGGTGAGCCCACGACCATTGCGGTTACGGCACTGTGCAGCATCGGTCTGATCTTCAACATTTTCGAGACGTTCCACTACTGGTTCCAGTCGCAGTTGCGCTCCAAGGTGACGGCGATGGTGCTGCTGGTCGGCCATGCCTCCATGTCGTTGTACAAGCTGGTACTGCTGGCGCTGCAGAAAAGCGTGGTATGGTTTGCGTTTGCCACAGCGCTGGATTACATTGTGGTGGGCATCCTGTTGCTGATCTGCTATCAGCGGAGTGGCGGCGGCCGGCTCTCCTTTGCGTGGACCACGGCGCGCCGTCTGCTGTCACAAAGCGTGCATTTCATCCTGCCTGGCGTGATGGTGGCGGTGTACGGCTATGTGGATAAATTCATGCTGAAGCAGATGCTCAGCGAAGCCGATGTCGGCTATTACGCCACGGCGACAGCCCTCTGCGGTATGTGGTCGTTTGTGCTGGCAGCCATCGTGGATTCTATGAACCCGACCATTATGTCATCGTATAAAATGGATCTGCAGCTGTTTGAAAAGAAAAACCGCTGCCTGTATGCCATCATCTTTTATTGTGCGGTGGCGGTATCCCTGATCTTTTGTCTGGCCGGCAAATGGATCGTCCTGCTGCTGTACGGCAAGGCATACCTGCCCGCCGTGGCGCCGCTGCGCGTGATCACATGGTACACGGCATTCTCGTATCTGGGGGTGGCGCGCAACGCATGGATTGTGTGTACGGGCAAGCAACGCTATCTGAAATACATTTATGTGCCTTCGGCGGTCAGCAATGTCCTGCTGAATCTGGTCTGCATCCCGCTGTGGGGGGCAACCGGCGCGGCGGCGGCTTCGCTGGCAACGCAGATCCTGACCACGATGGTGGTGCCGTTCCTGATTCCGGAACTGCGCCGCAATTCAATCCTGATGGTTGAGGGCATCCTGTTCCGGGGCATCCGCTGAGGAGGAACGCATGATGAAGCAATATCTTCGCCGGGTGGCCTATGCGCTGACCCGGAAACGTGTGGACGAGGCTGCGCTCCCGGTGCGGGAGGTGCGGCTGGCCCGGTCGGCGCTGTCCTTTTTCCATTTGTCTACCAATCCCATCCTGTCGTTTCCGCACGAGGGTGCGCTGTGGTACTTCCGCGCCTGCCCGGAGATCCGGACGGCAGAGGCATACTGGGACGGTGTACGGGCAGAATTTTTCGATTCGCTGGACCGTCTGCATATCAGCGAGACACATTTTTCGCAGGAGTTGCCCATCGCAACGACCTTTGATGCCGGGGCCGTGGAAGCGTTCCGGGCTTATACGGCGCGCAAATGGCAGGAGCCGGACTTCCGGCGGATGCGGATGAATGCCGACGAGCTTGCGCTGCGGCGGGGTTTTTCCATCTGGGCGGACGGACAGACCTACGACGAGGCCTTTTTTGAGGCATTTGCCATGCACGATCTGCCCGCCGGGTGCCGTCCGATTGCCGTGTACTTCCTGTGGACGATCCGGTCGGCAGCGGCTAATTACCGCACCTGCGGGCTGGTGCGCGGAACCCGTTATGCATTTTTTGCGGCATCCAAGGCGATGGCTTCCCGCATTGTGGCGGAGGAACTGTCAATGGCAGAGCGGATCACCCCGTCGGAGTGGTGTCGCCTGACCACCGACGACGGCAACACATGGTTCGGTCTGCGGAGCGCATCGGCACCGGGACACCGCATGGCGGATGTCCGGATGCGCCCCGATCCAAGGGTGCAGAAAGCCCTGCTGGAACTGAACGTGCTGGACGTCATCTGCCACCAGCCGGATCACGGCCCCAACAATTATAACGTATACACGGACGAACGGGGCACCGTGTCCGTTTGTGCATTCGACAACGACAATGCCCAGACTTTCTTCCCGTGGATGACGGCAGAGCAGTCCCTGTCGTCCTGTGCGCCCCTTGTGCAGAACGGCCGGATTCACCGTCCGCATCTGCCCGCAAGCACGGCGGAGGCGCTGGAACGGACGGATACCGCCCGTCTGCGCCGCCGGCTGAAGCCGTATCTGAATGCGCTGCAGATTGCGGCGGTGATGTACCGGCTGAATGCCCTGCGGAATGCCGTCCGGGCCACGACACAGGCCGACCCGCTGTTTTTGCGGGCGGATGACCAGTGGAACGATGCAACCGTTGCCGCCGAACTCAGCGGGCGGTATGGCCGGACGTATCTGTCCCGGCTGGCCGAACCGGCAGACACGCCGGAAGGCTGACCCGCAACATCGCAATACATCGACTCAAAAATCCCGGGAAACCGGGATTTTTTTGATACTGTCGAAAAAGTTCATTATAAGGCATAGCCATAAAATAATATACAAATGCGATGACAGATCTTTAGCCCTCTCTGTCGCCGCGCGACATCCCCCCGAAGGGGGGAAACGAGTCGGCTGAGCGAAGCGCAGAGAGATATGCTCATAGTCTTAACAAAGCGAACTCGTCCGCGCCTTTTGGACACCTTGTGCAATTTGTCCCCTGCGGATCGTACCATTTTGGGACAGCTTACGGAAATTGTCCCTTGAGGATTGCGCCGTTTCAGGGTAAACTAATAACAGAAACGGATGCGCTGCGCGTATCCGTGATATCACAACGGAAGGAGCGGTTTCCCCTTGAAAAGTATCAACCGAACGTTGGTGGAAACCATGGTGCGGATGGCGCTGGCCGACATGAAGCGGTCGCCGGAACGCAGCCTGCGGAATCTGGTGGACATGGGTGTCAACTTTGCCCACGGTCCCTTTCAGAAGCAGCTTCTGCAGACGGTGCAGACCATGCTGCAGGACAACGACAATCCTTATTATGCATTGATGCGGGACATCATCGTCCATGTGGATACGGAATCGCTGGTGAATTTCGGCGTGAATCTGGGCTACAACGGCTGCTGTGCCGGTGCGGAGATCATCCGCAAGACCGAAGCACGTGAGGGCTTCAATGTGCCGTGGTCGGTCTTTCTGGATGTGGGCGCCTGTGACAGCGACGACCGCAAGCAGCAATACCGCCGGATCTTTGCACAGGGCGCCGAACTGGGCATTTACACCTGGCAGCTGTTCTCCCGCGGAAAGCTGGCATTCCTGCTGGATCTGGCCGCTATGTGTCCCGAATGTGCATTCATCGTTTACTGCACCCCGTCGGAAATCACTCCGGCACTGATGGACCGCGCCGCTGCAATGCATCATGTGATGCTGGTGGTGGAATACACCAAGGGCACCAAGGGCATCTGCGCCATGCTGCGGGAACGCGCCATGCTGTACGCCATTTACGCCACCTATGCGGACAACGACCTGACGGCGCTGTCCGACGGCTCGTTCGTTACCCGTGTGCAAAGCCTGCACCCCGCCATCACGGTGCTGTTCGCCCAGCGGGAATGCAGTGCCGCAAGCCGTCGCACGGCCTACCGCATCGTGCAGGAGCAGCGCCAGCGGC
>JAFTRF010000090.1 GCA_017462405.1 Clostridia bacterium
GACTTGTACGCCAGCGAAGCAGCCATCTTGAAGGCCATTTCAGAGGAATCTACGGGGTGATAGGAGCCGTCGTACAATGTGGCGCGGAGACCCACGACGGGATAACCGGCCAGCGGACCCTGCTGGATGCACTCGCGCAGGCCCTTTTCGATGGCGGGGAAGAAGTTCTTCGGCACAGAGCCGCCTACCACGCGCTCGGCAAACTCCAGACCGTCGCACTCGCAGGGCTCGAACTCGATCCACACATCACCGAACTGACCGTGGCCGCCGGTCTGCTTCTTATGACGTCCCTGTACAGCCACCTTCTTGCGGATGGTTTCGCGGTAAGCCACCTTGGGCAGCTGCAGCGTGACTTCCACGCCGAAACGGGACTTCAGACGGCAGGCGGTCACATCCAGATGCTGCGCACCCATACCGTACAGCAGCATCTGATGGGTTTCGTGGTTGGTTTCATAGCGGAGGACGGTATCCTCCTCCATCAGCCGGTTCAGACCGGAGGCAATCTTTTCTTCGTCGCCCTTCTTCTTGGGCAGGATGGCCATGCACAGCGGAGCCTTTGCCGCCGGTACGCCTTCCAGCACGACCTTGCGCTCCGGAGAGCACAGCGTATCGCCGGTGCTGGTGTGGCCCAGCTTGGCAACGGCGCCGATGTCGCCGGCGGGGATGCAGTCGGCATCCTCCTGCTTCTTGCCGCGGGTGATGAGCAGCTTGCCGATCTTGCCCTGACCGCCGGTATTGCTGTTCATCAGCGTCATGTCAGACCGGATGCAGCCCGACACCACCTTGAAGTAGGACAGTTTGCCGACAAACGGGTCGGACACGGTACGGAACACGATGGCCGCCGCCGGTGCGTTCTCGTCCGGGGTCAGTTCATTGCCGTCCACATCCGTCTCGGCTGCTTTCTGCTCGGCGGTGGGTACCAGCCACTCCAGACCCTTCAGCAGCAGGTCGATGCCATCGGTCGTTGCCGTCGCGCCACAGTACACCGGATAAATGGTGCCGTTGTGTACACCGGCGCTCAGGCCCACAATCAGTTCTTCCGGCGTGAAATCTTCGCCGGAGAAGTATTTTTCAAACGCTTCTTCACTCGTCTCGGCCACGGCCTCGTGGATGGCGGTACGCAGGCCCTCCAGCCGCTCGCCCATGTCAGGCATCGTCACCAGCGTGGGTTTGCCGTTGACATAGCTGAATGCGCGGTATTCCAGCAGGTCAATGTAGCACTGCACCTTGTGGTCCTTGACGTACGGCACCACCAGCGGGCAGACCGCCGGACCGAACTTGGTCTTCAGCTGGGTCAGCACCTTGTAGAAATCCGCATGGTCGGAATCCAGCTTATTAACGAAAAACACCCGCGCCATGTTGCGGTTGCCGGACATCGTAAAGGCGCGCTCCGTGCCGACGCTGACGCCGGACTTGCCGGATACCGTGATCAGCGCCGTTTCTGCGGCACGCATGCCTTCATTGATGCCCTGCGCAAAATCGAACAGGCCGGGGGTGTCAATAAAGTTGTATTTGTGATTTTTCCATTCTGCCGGCGCAACGGTCAGAGCAACGGTGGTTTTACGGCGTACTTCTTCGGGGTCATGGTCGCACACGGTGTTCCCGTCTGCAATTTTGCCCAGACGGTCGGTGTTGCCGGTACAATACAGCAATGCTTCCACCAGGGAAGTCTTGCCGGAGTTTGCATGGCCTGCAAGGACAATGTTGCGAATGTCTTTCGCTGCGTACTGTTTCACAAGAGATTGCTCCTTTCATATTTGCCGGAAATTCCGAAGGGCTTTTCCCCGGAATAATTATTGCAGTAAATCACTGTAAAATCGGAAAAATACTATGCGCTTCGGAACAATGGACTCAGTTATTCCGCCGCCCGTCCGGACGGCGTTTGTATAAATTATATATCCATTTTGCACATTTTGCAATCCTTTGTTGTGAAAAAAAATAAAATCGTCCAGCATCACGATTTTATGCTGGACGATTTGTACAATTTGACGAAATTACATTCGTTTCATAGCCGGAATCAGCAGGACTGCCGTCAACCAGAACAATTCAAACAGGGTCAGCACGAAGTTGCTCACCTGATAAATGGCACCCGTTGCGGCAAAGATGACCATCAGCAAAATGCCCAAAAGTATGCCGGCAATCTGCAGTGCGGAGGCCAGTTCCATGGCGCCCTTCATGCGGATGCAGGTTTTCAGACCCGCAAACAGCGACAGGCTTCCGCGGGTCAGCAGCAGCCGGTTCCGGTGCTCCTCCTCCACGCCGCTCTCTGCCGGACGATCGGTACTGCGGATCACTTCCACGCCCTCCTCATCCAATCCGAAGCGGTCTGCCAGAAATGCCGGGGTCAGCACAGCATCTGCGGTACACACCGCCAGATCGCACCCGGTGTCCGACAGGGCCTGAATGGTCTGCCGGAGTTCTTCATCTGCGAGATATTCCAGAATGAACACCGCTACCAGCTCATTGCCCGATGCCAGATACACCAGCTGGCGGCCTTCGGGACAGATTTTGTTTTCATAGTCACGGGAGGGGGCCTGAAGGTTGTATTTCTGCAGCAGTTCACCCTTGCCGATGAGGATCCGGCGACCGCCGACCCAACCGACCGCGCCACCGTTTTCATCGGCCTGTACCCGCTCTGCGGTGGGCATGGTGTCTACTTCACCGGTCAGGATCCGGTTCACCACCCCGCACAGGGGGCCGCCGACCTGATGCAGAACCGCTGCCGCCGAAACGATCGCCGTTTCCAGCAGCTTTTCTTTCAGCACTTTGACGTTGACCAGCTTGACGGTGCGCTCCGGGTACAGGTCTTCGTCCCGCACCACGACGCAGCTGACTTCACCAAAGCAGGCCACGCTTTCCCACGAGGCCGCCGCCGCACCGTACTTGCTCATCCGTTTGCCGCCGCGCATCGCCGGCACCGTCATGCACAGCGATACCGACACCGGTACACATACGCACAGCGTAGCCGTACAAGCCGCCAGCGCCGACATCCACGAATCATCGACCGTGAAGGCCAGCACACCGATCAGCACCGCCGCCAGCAGCAACGGCCAGATCATGGTGCGCACCGACTTCTGGCTGCCATCCCGGTATGCAGCATTCCGGATAAATTCTGCCCGGTCTGCCGCTTGTCCGCGGACGGCCGTCAGGCGATCCGGAATATTGGCATCCACCCGTGCCTGCAGTTCCGTATCCTCCTGCAGGATGCCTGCACATTCTGTGCCGGATGCGTCATCCAGCATCCGGAGGGCACGGGTCACCCGCCGGTGATTGACCAGCTTGCCCCATGCATCCATAAACAGTACCAGCATACAGACCGGCGCATACAGCGACACCCGGCCCTGCAGAATTTCCTCATAGAAGAAAATGCTCAGAATACTCTGGGTCAGGCAGATCACACTCAACAGGCCGACCGCACCGTCGGTTCCGCGGTCGCAATGCCGGGTAAACCAGCTGACGGTACCGCCCACCATCGTGCGGAAACTCAGCAGCAGCACTACACCGAGCGCAATCGCATGAATCTGCGCAAACAGTACCGGCACCTCATGCTGAGACAGTTCCACCGGCGTGGTAATGTCAAAGCGGTTGATGATCAGCAGTGCCATCAGCATCAATCCGCCCAGTCCGGCAGCCATCAGCTGCAGGATGGCGCTGATTTTGTATGTACCGCTTTCGGCCGTTGCCGTAACGATCCGCTTCAGTCCACCGTATACCACGTCCGGACGCAGGCAGTACGCCGTTTTCTTTACGCAGGCTACCGTACAATCCTTGACCCGGACGGCTTTCGCTGCCGTAGCTTGTTTCAGCTGTGCAGTCTTTTCCATGCGATTTCTGCGCCGGATATCCTGCTTTTTCTTTTTTCGGATGGGGGCCACCAGATCCCGGTATGCACCCTCCACCGGCGCATATAGCCGCTCCTTCGACCTCGCCACGATTTCTTTGCCACGATGCGGACGGAATGTTTCCTCCGGCAGCGCAACACAAATGGGTTTCGCCGGTTCCTGCGGCTCCGGCTGCACTTCTTCCGTTGCTTCGGGCTCCGTTTCCGGCACAGCTTCCGGTACGGGCTCCGTCTCCGGTGCAGGTCCCTGTGTTTCCTCTGCCGGAGCAGGCTCCTGTGCCGCGTCCGCCGCAGGCTGGGGAGTTTCTTTTTCTGCCTGGGCAGGTTCCGTAAAGATGGAAATGGGCAATTCTTCCACCGGAATGGATTTCAGCTTGCCTTCCACATCCTTGATCTCCTCCGGGATGGCTACCTTGACTTTCCACGACGGCAGTTCTTCCACGGCAGGTTCTTCCTCCGGTTCAAATGCTGTGACGGGCACCTCTGCGGGTTCCTCCGGCTCAAATGCCGTGACGGGCACCTCTGCGGGTTCCTCCGGCTCAAATGCCGTGACAGGCACCTCTGCGGGTTCCTCCGGTTCAAATGCCGTGACGGGCACCCCTGCGGGTTCCTCCGGCTTGACCGCCGCAGATTTCTTCGTTCTGAATACAAAAATCAGCTCATCGTCTTCCACAAGTTCTGCCGTCAGAAATTCCTTTTCCGCTTCCACGCGTGCCGGAGTTTCCGGCTCCGCAGGCGGATCCGCCGGTGCACTGCCGTCTGCCGCTTCTTCGGAGATGCTCCGATTTTCTTCCGATTCCGCAGGTGCATCTGCGGGCAGCTCTTCTTCACTTTTCGCTCCGACCGGTGCAAAGACGATGACCGGTTCCTCATCGTCTGTGATTTCTTCCGTCGCAATGATTTTCGGTGTCTCCGGTACCGTCGGCATTTCTGCGGGCGGCATTTCCCCGGTCTTCAATCGGACTGGTTCAAATACGATGATCGGCTCATCGTCGTTCACGATTTCTTCTGCGGCAATGACCTTCGGCGTCTCCGGCATTTCTGCGGGCGGCGTTTCCCCGGTCTTCGGTCGGACCGGTTCAAACACGATGATCGGCTCATCGTCGTTCACGATCTCTTCTGTGGCGATGGCCTTCGGCGTCTCCGGTATCACCGGCCTGTCTTCGGGCAACGTCACCGTAAATTTCGGCTTGTTTTCCGTGTTTTTCGGTACATCCGGAATTTCTTCGGGCAATGTCACCGTGAATTTCGGCTTGGCCGGTTCAAACACGATGATCGGTTCATCCTCCTCCACGGGTTCCTCGTCAACCACAGACTCCGGAGCCTTCGTCTCTGCCGGCACAGATGCTGCGGTCTGTATCTCCGCAGATCCGGGTTCTGTGTCGGCCGGTTCCGCAAGCTGTTCTTCCGGAAGCGGTACCGTGTCCGCAGGACGCGGTTTCCGCTGCAGGAACGGCAGTTTTTTCAATGCATCGGTCAGACTCCAGACGCTTTTTTCCTCCGGCAGTTCCTCCGGGTCCGCAAACAGCTCGTCCACCGCCCGGTCCTTGTCCACCGGCATACCGCCGATGTGCGGTTCCTCCGCTTCTTCCACCCGCCGGAAAATCTGCTCATAGGGGTCTTCGTCGTTGTCCTCGAACAGATACGAATATTCCGACCGGATCCGGGGCTGCTGCACTACGCGCTTTTCTTCTTCGTTCGTTTTCTTTTCTTCCTTCACGTTGCCAGATGCCTCCTTTTTACAAAGGGTCCCGTTCAGCGGGCTTTGATACCCAGCCGCTGCCGGGCAATCTCATACATCAGGATCCCACCGGCCACCGATGCATTCAGGGAGTTGACTTTGCCGCACATGGGCAGCGACAGTACGCCGTCGCACTTTTCCTTGACCAGCCGGCCCACACCGTGATTCTCACCGCCGACCACCAGCGCCACCGCACCGGTCAGATTGGCCTGACACCACGGTTCGCCGTCCATATCTGCCGCATAGACCCACACACCGCGGGCTTTCAGCTCCTCCACCGTGGCCGTCATATTGGCGACCCGTACCACCGGCAGATATTCCACCGCACCGGCCGAGGCTTTGCCGACCGTATACGTCAGACCCACGGCCCGGCGCTTGGGGATAATGATGCCGTGGGCACCCACGGCTTCGGCGGAACGGATCAGCGCTCCCAGATTGTGGGGGTCTTCCACTTCATCCGCCAGAACGAAAAACGGCGCTTCCTCCTTGGCCTCCGCCGCTGCAAACAGGTCTTCCAGTTCTGCGTAGCCCTTGACGGCTGCCACGGCCGCCACGCCCTGATGCACCGCACCGCCACACATGGCGTCCAGCTTGCGTCCGTCGCATTCCTTGACGGTGATTTCCAGGTCCTTTGCCTTGGCGGCGATGGCGGTCAGCGAACCGGAACGTTCACCCTTGGCCATCAGGATACTGTCAATGGGACGACCGGATTTCAGCGCCTCCAGCACTGCATTCCGGCCCACGATCAGGTCTTCCTGCACACGCTCCTGCGCACGTTCTTCCACGGGTTCCGGGCGACGCTCCGCACGGCGCGGACGCTCGTCGCTGCGCTTCCCGTTCTTTTTATTATAATCATCGGATCTATTCTGATAATTCATGGCTGTTTTCTGCCTTTCTGATACACTTTATTGCATTCCGGGCTTCACCAAAAGCAATACATTTGATTGTATCATATTTTCCGACAGAACACAAACAGAATCCGCATATTTTCGAAAAAATTTTCTTACAGTATCAGCAGAAGAAGCGCACTGGCCAGCGCGCCGCCGCCCACTGCTGCTCCGGCCATCCGCACCGCCAGATACCACCGTCGGCGCCGGCGCGCCGATCCGGTCGGCTCGCCCAGTTCCTGCAGCATCCGCTGCGCCTCCCGTTCGATGGCAGCGCGTTCGGCATCGCTGAAGGACGGGCTGACGAAAAACAGCGCCCGCTCGAAATACGGATTTTGTGTCTTTTTGACTTCGATAATTTGTCTGCTGACCCCACGGATCATCCCTCTGCACCCTTTCTTTGTTTACAGCTTTTTACGGTGGTATTGTATGCCGTTTCGATGTAAATATACGGATGCGTTTCCGGTCGGAAATTTACAATTCCTTCATGTATGGGCCCCCCGGATATGATAGAATAAACACAGAAGACCGGATTTTCTGAAAGGATGTGACGGAATGTTCCGATGGAATCCTCTGGTCAGAAATACCTTTGACCACTATCATCATATGTTTCTGCTCCGGACCTATGCCATCTGCTATGCGGCCTTCGTATTGCCGCTGTCGCTGATTCTGGGCTTTCTGGAGATCTGGGCCGGGGTGTTCATGGCCGTCATCATGCTGCTGTTTTTCGCGCCGTTTGCCGTGCATCATCTGATCTCCCTGCAGGAGCTGCACCGGAACCCGGAGGTGTATCAGACCTGCACCGCCGTCATGAAGGAAAACCATTCCGGCTTTGCCCGGACGGTGTATCTGGTGCTGGAAGTCACCAAGCCGGGCGGCACCATCCTCCGCACGCAGAGCGCCGCCGTCTTCTCCACCGGCGTACTGGATCGCCACTATTACGGCAACCTGTTCGGCAAGGTACTGCAGGTGCTGTACGATGAAGAAAACGGTCGTCTGCTGGTGCAGATGCCCGAAGAAAAATAATCCGCTTTTCCTCGCCCGCCGTATGTCATTCTGTACGGTCGGGCGTTTTTTCGGAGCTTTTTTTCCCGCAGTTTTCACCGCACATTTTTCCTGTATTTTCCTTCTCCGGCGGTCTGTCCCCGTTTTCCACACCCACGGATGGTTTATACACTCTGTAAACCGCCATTTCTCCCGGTATTGTGGAAAAGTCTGTGGAAAATGTGGATAATTGCGGTGGAAAACTCTGTGGAATGCGTGGAAAGTCCTGCGGAAAATGTGGATTCTACTGTTTGGAAAATTTCTGCGTTCCGCACCGCCTTTACCGCCTGTAACACCCGGATGCAGACATCCGGCCAAAAAAAATCCGGAGACGATCCTGCGGGAGCGTCTCCGGATTTTGTCATAATGCACGCAAGGCTTATCCCTTCATGCTGTCATCCAAGGGAAATCCGTTGTCACCGATGAGCAGATTCAGCGCCCGCTCAATGGCATTCTTGGTATTTTTCCAGTCACCGCCAGCGTTGCGGTAGTCGTACATTTTGCAGTAGCCGGACACGTCCGCCTGCACCACGTCCAGCGTACGGCGGAATACTTCCTCCGTGGCCGCCGCAAACTGCGGATACAGCTTACGGTGCAGTTCCTTCTGGCCCAGACGCAGCAGTTCCTCGGTGTGCTCCAGACAGAAGCCGGGCTGTTCGGAGTACAGCTTGCGGAAATCGGGCTCTTTCTGCCACAGGATGAAAATCGTCTTCATCATGCGTTCCTTGGCCCACAGCATTTTCCGGCACACAAAGCAGCTGGAGGCGGCCTTGTTCAGCCATGCCAGCTGGACCTTGGTCGGGGCCTTGCCGTGGAATTCGACGGCTTCCTGCATCGTTTTCAGATGGGTTTCCAGCGTCAGTGCCACAGACAGCCGGTTTTTGCGGGTCAGCATCTGGCGGTAATGGTTGGGGCAGAAACCTTCCTCATTCGTCTCGATGCGCACGTCCGGCTCCATCATGGCGGCACCGGTGATGTAATCCACCAGATGACCCTCCAGAATGCGGGTCATGCGGCAGATGGGGCATCCATCCTTGGGTTCAAAGACTTCGCTGATCGGTATGCTGCAAATATCCTCTCTCATGCTCCGGTTCCTTTCTGTATTGTTTTTTTATTCGTTGGCAGCGATCACACGCCCTGCAAAGGCGTACATTTCGCTGAGTGTACTGATTTCGCAGGCTTCGCGTCGGAATCCCGGTGCACCCACCAGACCGCGCACGTACCACGCCATGTGCTTGCGGGCCTCCCGCATCCCGTATTTTTCGCCGCGTTCGCCGCACAGCGCCGCAATGTGCTTGCACATCACGCGCATTTTCTCGGCGGCAGAGGGTTCTGGCTCCAGCCGCTCCTCCTCCAGCCAACTCCGCACGCGGGAAAACAGCCACGGATTGCCGCAGGCCGCCCGCCCGATCATCACCATGTCGCATCCGGTTTCCGACAGCATCTTTGCCGCATCAAACGGCGAAGTAATGTCGCCGTTGCCGATGACGGGAATATTCACCGCCTGTTTCACCTGTGCGATATAACTCCAGTCGGCCGACGGGGCGTACATCTGCGCACGGGTCCGTCCATGGATGGTGATGGCTGCCGCACCGGCGCTTTCACAGATTTTTGCGACTTCCACGCCGTTGACGGACTGGTCATCCCAGCCTTTGCGGATCTTTACCGTGACGGGGATGTCCACCGCTTTGGCCACGGCTTCTGTGATGCGCCCGCACAGCAGCGGGTCTTTCATCAGGGAGGCACCGCCGCCGCTGGTGTTCACCTTGGGCGCCGGACAGCCCATATTGATGTCAATAATATTGGGGCCGTAGGACAGCGCAAATTTCGCCGCTTCCGCCATGGTCGCCGGGTCATCCCCGAACAGCTGGATGGCCGCCGGACGTTCCCGCTCCGACAGCGTCATCAGTTCAGCACTTTTTCTGCTGTGATGGTGCAGACCCTTGGAGCTGACCATTTCGCTGACGACATACGATGCACCGAAATCCACGCAGATCTCGCGGAATGCCCGGTCCGATACACCGGCCATGGGCGCCAGCGCCACCTGACCGTTCAGTTCTACATTTCCGATTTTCATAATATATACTGCTTCTTTCACACGATAGTTGCTTCTGTAAATATGATACCATATCCCGGCGGTCCGGTCAAGTCAAAAGCATTGACAGCACCGGTGAAAAAGTGCTATGATAAACACAGAAAAATACTGCTGTAAAGGAGCGCCTGATATGAAATACATTCTGAAAACCTCGCCCGCATTCAAAGACTACCTGTGGGGCGGCACCCGGCTGAAAACGGAATTCGGCAAGGTGAGCGATCTGACCAAGGTCGCAGAATCGTGGGAGTTGTCCTGCCATCCCGACGGTCCCTCCACCATCATCAACGGTGCCGATGCCGGCAAGACGCTGGCCGACTGGATCGCCGCCGAGGGCAGTGACGTGCTGGGCACCCGTTGTGCCGCGTTTGACCGTTTCCCGGTGCTGATCAAGCTGATCGATGCCAAGGACAACCTGTCCGTTCAGGTGCATCCCGACGATGCATACGGTATGCGCGTCGAGGGCGAACCCGGCAAGACCGAAATGTGGTACATTATGGACTGTGATCCCGGTGCGACCCTGCTGTACGGTTTCAACAACGAAATCACCAAGGAGGAATTCGCACAGCGCATTCAGAACAACACCCTGCTGGAAGTGGCGACCGCCGTTCCGGTGCACAAGGGCGACGTGTTCTTCATCGAGGCCGGTACGCTTCACGCCATCGGCGCCGGCATCCTGATCGCCGAGATCCAGCAGAACTCCAACACCACCTACCGCGTCTACGACTACGGACGCATCGGTGTGGACGGCAAGCCCCGCGCCCTGCACATCGACAAGGCGCTAGAGGTCACGACGCTGGCTCCCGCCGCACATCCCGTATCGCAGGGTACGGTCGTCGCACAGACCGCCTCCTGCACCGACCGTGAGCTGGCCGCCTGCGACAAGTTCACCGTACACGCGCTGGATCTGGACGGTGCCGTCTCCCGCACCGCCGGTGCCGACAGTTTCCATTCGCTGCTGGTCACCGAATGCACCGACGAGATCATCGTGACCGGCAAGACCAATGCCGTGTCGCTGAAGCTGGGCGAAAGCGCCTTCATCCCGGCAAATTCCGGTGCTTATACGATTTGCGGTAAGGGTCGTGTACTGCTGACGACGGTCTGATCATTTTTCCATCTGTAATTTTTTGCCCGATACCTGACCGGTACCGGGCTTTTTTATTGCAAAAAACGGACTTTCCCTGTATAATAAAAGCAATCGTTTCTGATTTTTTGCCGGGTTTCCGGCTTGATATACTTTACGAAGGATGATTCTTATGACACACACGGAATGGGATGTCGCCGTCATCGGCGGCGGCGCCTCCGGGCTGGCGGCCGCCTGTGCCGCCGGGCAAGCCGGAGCAAAAACCGTAATATTGGAGCGGGGCGACCGTGTCGGACGCAAGCTGCTGGCCACGGGCAACGGCAAATGCAATCTGAGCAATGCTGTTGCCCATGACCTGCGCTGTTATTTCAGCCAGACCCCTGACAATGTCCGGCAGGTGCTGACCCGCTGTCCGCCGGAAAAGGTCCTGCAGTTTTTCCGTGCCATCGGGCTGCTGACCCGCACCGACAGCGAAGGCCGCATCTACCCTTACAGTGAGCAGGCTTCAGCCGTGCTGGACGTCCTGCGCACCGCGGCAGAAAGCCGCGGCGTTTCGGAACAATGCAATTTTGACGTACAGCAGGTGCGCCGCGCCAACGGTCGTTTCCTGCTTCAGAGCAAATCGGGCGAAACCGTCACCGCACGGTCGGTCATCGTGGCCTGCGGCGGTCCGGCCGCCCCCGCCAACGGCGGCACCGATGCCGGTCTGACGCTTCTGCGAAGCATGGGACATCCGGTCACCGTACTGCATCCCTCGCTGACCCCGCTGAAAACCGACGACAAGCTGACCCGCCCGCTGAAAGGCCTCCGGGTCA
>JAFTRF010000091.1 GCA_017462405.1 Clostridia bacterium
GATGGCGATGAAACTCGTAGTTTTCACTGTATTTTTAAAGTGTTAGCTATGCTTCGGAACAGTCTGGCTTCCCCGATGCCGGGGAAGCTGTCACGAAGTGACTGAAGAGGTTAGAAGCGGTCACATCGGCCCAGCCTTTAGCTGCCCGCATGATCTTCGAAAACGCTGCGCAGCCGTGACTGAGAGGGCCTTTCGCACATTGCTATTTTTATTTGTTGTACTCCGTGATGGGATAGAGTCCGCCGCCGAAAAGCACGGTGTTATGGAATTTTTTAACCTCACCCTTTGCATTCACATACATATAGTTAAACTGCCAGCAGTCGAACTCGTACGTGATGATTTCGCCGGTGTCCTCGTCGTCGATTTCGACGTTTTCTTTTTTATCCCGGAATACAAAGCACCAGTACGGTTCATAATTTGCCGGTTCATCCGGCCCCATGTAATACGGCATGACGTATACATCATACAATGTAACTTCACTTGTACTCAATGCGGCCGACACCGCTTTCAGAGCTTCCTGCGGTGAACACATGGTCACGGTATCCACTACTTCGTATTGTACGATCTGCGCCTGTGCTTCCATAGTGTACAGCCGGTCTGCGCTGTACAGGAAGTCGATCCGGGTATGCGAATCATGACCCGATACGGTTCCATTCAGTTTCACCCGGATCCAATAGGTCGCTTCCGGTAAAAAGTTGAGATCACCGACACCGTAACTATATACGGTGTGTGTACACTTGGCCAGCTTACTCAATCCTTCACGGGTGTACTTGCGTGCAATGTCAATTTCGTAGTTCTCATACCCCAGTGCATCCAGAATCCGCTTTGCATCGGCAATCTGCTTATTCAGCGTATCGTCTGCCGGGGCGGCGAATTCTTCGCTGACGTTGCCTACGCATTTCTTCGCCGTGGTCATCCTCAGAATATCATAGGCTGCATTGTAGCTGCTTTCCCCATCATCCTCGTACATATAAGCAAGCCGATAACAATCCTGCACCGTGCCCGTCCATTTGCCGTCCTGATAGAAATCCGTACCGCCACCGCCGTCAAAGAACAGCTGCGTATAAATCTCGCCGTCTTCCGGCAAGGAGGCCGGTATAAATGCGATGCCGGTTGCCCAGTGTTCTTCCCGGAGTTCTTCACCGGGGTAGAACAGTTCCGTAGCCTCTTCAAAGGTTACCCCTTCCGGCAATGCCGTTTTCGCATTAAACAATTTCTGCGGACCGGGGTCCTTGACGGAATTGATGTTAAATTCCAGCTTCATGTTGCTGCCGTCCACCAGCAGATTGGACGATGCCGGGTCACAACCGGTCATCGTCAGCAGTACACCGGACAGCACCCCCACAGCAGCCAATTTCAACAGCGTTCCGAATCCTTTTCTTTTTTTCATACGTATACCTCCCTCGCATGGTTCGATCGTTTATTCATGTCCCCGGATCTTCGTCAGTACACCGCCGTCCATTTCGCAGACGGTGTCGCACAGGGCTTCGATGTCCTCGGCATAGTGGGACGACATGATGATGGTGGTGCCGTTTTCGTCGCACAGCTTGCGGAGCAGCGTGCGCATTTCCAGCACGCCGTTTTTGTCCAGACCGTTCATCGGTTCGTCCAGAATCAGCAGGGGCGGATTCTCCATGATCGCCTGTGCAATGCCCAGCCGGTGGCGCATACCCAGCGAAAACTTACCGGCAGGCTGTTTGCTGTCGGGATCAAGACCGACCTGACGGATGACGTCCTTGATGTGGTCGTCCTTGATTTTGTGATGGATGGAGGCCAACAGTTTCAGATTTTTGAACGCATTCATACCGGGGATGAAGCCGGGGTCTTCGATGATGATGCCGATGTCCTGCATCCGCGCCGGGACGACTTTTTTGCCATTGACGATGATTTCGCCCACGCTCGGCTCCATGAAACCGCAGATGCACTTGAACATCACGGTTTTACCGGAGCC
>JAFTRF010000092.1 GCA_017462405.1 Clostridia bacterium
AACGCCCACAGCGTCGGCTTTTTGTAGTCCGGCGCCAGGCCGATGCACTCTTTTTATTTGTTTTTCTTACCCGAAATACTTGTATACAGCGCAAAAGTATGCTATACTGAATATTTAGTGAAATTGCAATTCTCTGAAAGTGAGGCATTTCTATGCGTTTCTCTATGATCAAAGAACGCCCCTTTTTCTTCCTGCCTGCAGCACCGGTCGGCATTTGTGCCCGCATTGCCGCAGATTGCACGGAGGCACAGCTGACGGCCGCCGTGACGCAGGCCATGAATGCACAGGGGCTGATGAAAACCCGCGTGGTTCTGTCCAAGGATGGTACCGCCGCATACGAGCCGACCGAAGCCGCTGTGGTCGTGCTGAAGCCCTTTGAGGGGGATTTTGCTCAGTTGCTCCGTCAGGAGGAAAGTTACGTGTTCGATCTGGAACACGGCGAATACGTCCGCTTTTTCTTCCGGATGGAGGAGCATTCCGTCGTGCTGGCCGCACTGCTGCATCAGCTGATCGCCGATTGTACCGGTGCCGCGCTGCTGATGGAGGACATCACCCGTATTCTGTCCGGCGGCACCGTCGAAGCCCATCCCGTACAGCTGTACGAGCCGTCGTGGCTGCCCAAGGGGACGTCCATGCCGTTGGGCACCCGTCTGAGCAACAAGCTGGGTTCTATGCGCTGGAATAAGCTGAAAAAATCCTTCTCGTGGGAGGATCGCGCCCGGCTGGCAGACCGTTACTGGGGCTGGGGTACCCACGCCACCTCTTTTGCGTCGGATACGCTGTCGGCAGAGGACTCTGCCCGCCTGCAGGCCAAGGCCCGTGAGCAGGGTGTGTCGGTCAGTGCGGCTGTAACCGCTGCACTGGTGTATGCCACCGGGCAGAGTCAGAAACTCCGCTGGGGCGACACTGTCCGTCCGGAGGACTGCACCGGTCTGGGCAATTTTGACGTTACCTACGCGTTTGAATTTACGTATGACCCCATGACCACCCTGTGGAACAATGCCTATGCCATCGAACAGCAGTTGTCAGATCGACAGAATACCCCTCTCCTGCGTTACAATCAGCTGCTGCTCATCGACCAGCTGCCCCCCACCGCCGTGGATTCCGTCTACTTCGCCGCGTACGACGGCTATAAAGAACCGTTGGCCAACGGCTATGCCCATATGTTCGGTCTGACGCAGGAACCCGCCGGTATTGCCGTGACCGGGTGTGCCTCCTCGTCGGACGGTGCGCTCATTGCTGCGCCGGTTCCCTCCAGCTGTGTATTTGCCGCCGCAGTCTGCTCCTGCCCCGACGGCCTGACCGTCACGCTGCGTACCGAGCTGGACGGAGATCTGAACTGGCTGCACGATGCCATGCAGACGCTGCGCGAAGCCTGCGCCGACATGGACTGATTCCCCGAAAAAATCGCATGAAATCCCCCTTTTTGCTTGACAATCCCTTTACTGCGTGATAGAATATACGGGACGATAGAGGTGCGCCGCGCCATCAGTAACCGACACCGTATGCTTCCACCAAAGCAGGGGTCGGCGAAAGGGGACGGTGCCGAAGACGACCCGGAGGTGTGTCCGGTTTGTCTGGCGGCCGGAATAACATCCGTGCTGCTGTCGCAGAAATGCGGAGCGCTATCCACCCATCAACGAACTGCGGGCTGCCATGCCCCTTCATTTGTACGGGAAGATCGCTGCGCTGTGCAGCGATCTTTTTTTATTGTCTGCACACGAAATTTGTAAATATATCAAGAAAGGCTGTATATCTCATGAAAAAGACCATTTTTACCGGCGCTGCAACCGCCATTATCACCCCCATGAATGCCAACGGCGTAGACTATGAAGCTTACGGCAAGCTGATCGACTGGCAGCTGGAGCAGGGCATTGATGCCATCGTCGCTACCGGCACCACCGGCGAAGCCTCCACCCTCACCGACGAGGAGCATCAGGAAGTCATCCGTTTCACCGTCGAGCGCGTGGCCGGTCGTGTTCCGGTCATCGCCGGCACCGGCTCCAATGACACTGCTTATGCCATCGAGCTTACCAAGTTCGCCTGCGAAGCCGGCGCTGACGCTGTGCTGGTCGTGACCCCCTACTACAATAAGGCTACCCAGAAGGGCCTCATTCAGATGTTCACCCAGATCGCGGATGCCAGCACCAAGCCGCTGATCCTGTACAACGTGCCCTCCCGTACCGGCTGCAACCTGCTGCCCGCTACCGTGGCAAAGCTGGCCGATCATCCCAACCTCGCCGCCATCAAGGAAGCCAGCGGCAACATCAGCCAGATCGCTGAACTGGCACACCTGACGCACGGCAAGCTGGACATCTACTCCGGCAACGACGACCAGATCATTCCTGTGCTGTCGCTGGGCGGCAAGGGCGTCATCTCCGTGCTGTCCAATGTGCTGCCCGCCGAAACCTCTGCCATGTGCCACAAGTTCATGGATGGCGACACCGCCGATGCGCTGAAGCTGCAGCTGGATCTGCTGCCGCTGGTCAATGCCCTGTTCAGCGAAGTGAACCCGATTCCCGTCAAGGCTGCAATGGCCGCGATGGGCAAGTGCGAAAACATCCTGCGTCTGCCCCTGACCCCCATGGAGCCGGAGCATGAAGCCGTCCTGCGTCAGCGGATGGTGGAAGCCGGTGTGGAGCTGGCATAAGAAAGGCGGAATACCATGTACGTACTGATTCACGGCATTGCCGGCCGCATGGGTGGCCACATGGCCCAGATCGCACAGTCCGGCGCCCGCGGCATTACCGGGGTGTGCGGTGTGGATGAAATGGGCACCCATTCCGACATCACGACTTATCATTCCTTTGACGATGTGCCCTCCGCACCGGATTGCATCATCGACTTTTCTCACCACAGCACCACCGATGCCCTGCTGGCATATGCTGTATCGGAGCGTGTTCCGGTCGTCGTTGCGACCACCGGCCACACCGCCGAGGAACTGCAGCACATCCACGATGCCGCCGCAGAAATTCCGGTATTCCTGTCGGCCAATATGTCGCTGGGTGTGGCCCTGCTGACTGAACTGACCCGCATCGCTGCCAAAATGATGCCCGATGCAGAAATTGAAATCGTGGAAAAGCATCACGACCGCAAGCTGGATGCGCCCAGCGGTACCGCACTGATGCTGGCCCGTGCCGTACAGGACGTGCGTCCCGGTGCAGAACTGGTCTGCGGCCGCAGCGGCAACGGCAAGCGCACCAAGACCGAAATCGGCCTGCACGCCATCCGCATGGGCAACATCGTCGGTGAGCATGAAGTCCTTATCGGCACCGACAGCCAGACCATTTCCCTGAAGCATCAGGCGCACGACCGCGCACTCTTTGCCGAGGGCGCCGCCGCCGCCGCCGAATTCCTCATGGGTAAGGCCCCCGGCCTGTACAATATGCAGGATCTGGTCCGGGGTTAATATTAGCACCCCCTTGTCTGCCCTTTTTCATTCAGAGAGGACGATTTACTATGGTTAAGGTAACAAAATTCGGCGGTTCCTCGCTGGCCGATGCCAATCAGTTCCGCAAGGTAGCCGCCATCATCCGCGCCGACCATACCCGCCGCTATGTGGTGGCCTCCGCCCCCGGCAAGCGCGGCGCAAACGATATCAAGGTGACGGACCTGCTGCTGGAATGCTTCCGCCGCACCCGTACCGGGGAATCCATCGACGAGCCGTTCGGTCTGATTCAGGAACGGTTCCGCACCATCATGGAGGATCTGGGCCTGCAGGACGATCTGGAGCCGGAATTCCGCAAGATCCGCACCGCTATTCTCAACTACGCCGGCAGTGACTACATCGCCAGCCGTGGCGAATACCTCAATGCCCGCATTCTGGCCAAATATCTGGGCTATGCCTTTATTGATGCTGAGTACGTGATCTATTTCCGGGAGGATGGCCGTCTGGACAGCGAACGCACCAACGAGCGTCTGTCCGAGGTACTCAGCCGCACCCCCCGTGCCGTTACCCCCGGCTTCTACGGTTCGATGCCCAACGGCACCATCAAGACATTCTCGCGCGGTGGCTCCGACGTTACCGGTTCCATCGTGGCCAGAGCAGCTTCGGCCTCGCTGTACGAGAACTGGACCGATGTATCCGGTATGCTGATGGCCGATCCGCGTATCGTAGACGATCCCCTGCCTATTTCCCGTATCACCTACCGTGAACTGCGGGAACTGGCCTATATGGGTGCCAGTGTGCTCCATGAGGAGGCCATCTTCCCCGTGCGCATGGCGGGCATCCCCATCAACATCCGCAACACCAACCGCCCCGACGATGAAGGCACCATGATTGTGCCCGGCACGGATTTTGCGCCATCCAGCACGGTCATCACCGGCGTTGCCGGCAAGAAAGGCTTTTCTGCGGTTTACATCGAAAAAGCCATGATGAACGCCGAACTGGGCGTGGGCCGTCGGGTGCTTGGCATCATGGAACGGCACGGCATCAGCTTTGAGCATCTGCCCTCCGGCATTGATACCATGACCGTGGTCGTAAACACCGAGGACATCGCCAAAGACCGTGGCCTGATTCTGGAGGAGATCCACCGCATCATCCGCCCCGACCATCTGACGGTACACGACAATCTGGCGCTGATCGCCGTCGTGGGCCGCGGCATGATCCGGACTCCCGGTACGGCTGCCCGCATTTTTGTGGCGCTCGCCAATGCCAACGTCAACATCCGCATGATCGATCAGGGTTCCAGCGAACTGAACATCATCATTGCGGTGGACAGCACCAATTACACCCGCGCTATTCAGGCCATTTACAATGAATTTGCCGTTCCTTCGAAAGGATAATTGACCATGATTTGTGCCAACATCACCCGCACTGCCGACGGCGCACTCCGCTTCGGCGGTGCCGATGTGGCAGTTCTGACGGAAAAATACGGCTCGCCCCTGTACATCATGGACGAGGCCCGCATCCGGGAAAACTGCCGCACCTATAAAAATGCCATGGCCGAGGCATTCGGCCCGGCGGCGCTGCCGCTGTATGCCAGCAAAGCCGCTTCGTTCAAGCAGATTTATCGCATCATGATGGAGGAAGGCATGGGCGTGGACATCGTGTCCTCCGGCGAGTTGTACACTGCTGCCGCCGTGGGCTTCCCCATGCACAAAGCCTATTTCCACAGCAACAACAAAACCGACGCTGACATTGCTTATGGCATCGACTGCGGCATGGGCCATTTTGTGGTAGACAATGTGGAGGAGCTTGATGCCATCGACCGCATCGCCGGAGCGCGGAATAAGATCCAACCGGTTCTGCTCCGGATGACTCCGGGCATCGACCCGCATACCTATGCGGCCGTGTCCACCGGACAGGTCGATTCCAAGTTCGGCTCTGCCATCGAAACCGGACAAGCCGAGGAGATCACCCGCCATGCGCTGACCTGCCAGCATCTGCGTCTGGATGGTTTCCATTGCCATGTCGGTTCGCAGGTGTTTGATTCCGACGTATATCTCCGCGCCGCCGACATCATGCTGCACTTCGTCGCTGAAATGCGGGACAAGCTGGGCTTTGTGACCACCGAACTGGACCTGGGCGGCGGCTACGGCGTCCGCTACACCGAAAACGACCCGATCATCAACATCGGTGCCAACATTCATCAGGTCGCGGCAGCGGTGAAATCGCTGTGCGCTGCGCTGAAGCTGGACGTCCCCGTCATCCGCATGGAACCGGGCCGCAGCATCGTGGCCGATGCCGGTCTGACGGTCTACACCGTGGGTACCGTGAAGCGCATCCCCGGATACAAAAACTATGTGTCCGTGGACGGTGGCATGACGGACAACCCCCGCTTTGCGCTGTACGGCTCAAAGTATACCGTGGTACCGGTTTCCCGCACCCTGCCGGAGACGGTCATGCGCTGTTCCGTGGTCGGCCGCTGCTGTGAAAGCGGTGACATCATTCAGGAGAATGTGCTGATGCCCGCTGACATCCGCCGCGGTGAAAAAATCGCCGTGCTGACCACCGGCGCATACAATTACGCCATGTCCTCCAATTACAACCGCGTGCCCCGTCTGCCCATCGTCATGGTCAACAAAAACGGCGATTATCTGGCCGTCCGCCGGGAGACGCCCGCGGATGTCGCTCAGTACGATGTGTGATATTTTCGGGAGGCAATATGATGCAATGGCATGGTTTTGCCTGTGAAGCCGTCACATTTGAAGGCTTTTCCGGGTTTGTCGTTTTCCCCGCCGCCGGCACCGCCAACGGCTTGCTGGCCGTCAAAACCGAATATTGGGGCGCATTTCCCCATGCCCTTGAGGTTCCTCTGCTGCAGGCCGGTTTTCACCTGTGTTTTCTGCAGAACCGGTGCCGCTGGGGTGCAGATGACGATCTGGACCGCAAGGCCCGGTTTGTGCGCTGCATACAGGACCGGTACGGCCTGCACCGCCGTTGTGTCCCCGTCGGGATGAGCTGCGGCGGATTGATGGCCGTCAAATTTGCTGCCCGCTATCCGGAACTGGTGAGCAGTCTGTACCTCGATGCGCCGGTGATGAATTACTACAGTTGTCCCTGCGGCTTCGGGGACGGTGATCCGCTGGACGGCGGCCGCGGCATCCGGGAAATGCTGGATGCACTGGGTCTGACCGGCACGGATGCGCTGGACGATTACTATGATATGCCGATGCACTGCATCCCTGCGCTGGTACGCAGCGGGATCCCCGTTGCGATGGTCGCCGGCGACAGCGATCGCGTGGTGCCGTATCACGAAAACGGCGCATTGCTGCAGGAGGCCTTTGAACGCGCCGGTCTGCCGCTGCTGCTCCGCATCAAGCCCGGATGTGGACATCATCCGCATGGATGGACCGATCCGCAGGAAATCGTACATTTTCTGTTGCATTATGCCGGATGCGACTTCACGAAAGGATGATTTTATGAACCGAATGCTTCGCCGGGAGAAAACCTCCGGCGCACCCCTGTTCTGGGCCACGCTGATGATGGTGATCTGCCTCGTCGGTGCGATCATGACCGCCGAATCCCGCAAACCGACCGTACAGTCCGATACGAAATTCTGCTGGGTGGGCTGGACCTCCGACGATATCTGGTCCGACGTGGCTGCCAACAGCGCGATGCTGAATACGGACGGTACCCTGCCGCTGGTGAAGCTGGAGAGCGTGGCACAGCTGAACAGCTTCCGCACACACCTGACCGGCAACGGGCTGACCGTCACCGACAAGTACGACGAGATCGCATCCTTTGACGAGGCTGTCGCTTCGTACGATGATGCATTTTTTGCCGACAAGATCCTGCTGGCGGTATACGTCTCCGAGGGCAGCGGCTCCATCCGCCACGAGTTCGCCGGATGGGATACGCACAACAAGACCGCCGTCGTACAGATCAGCTCCGTCTCCGGGGGCGACACCTCCACGGAAGACATGGCTGGATGGCTGGCGCTGATTCCTGCCGTACGCTCCGAACTGGCAAACTACACCGCATTTGACGCTGTCCGCGTCACGAAATAACCACAAAAGCACAGATCCTGCGCGGGTCTGTGCTTTTTCATACCCCATTTTCCTTTTTTGGGAATTGATTTTGCCGCAAAAAAACGCTATAATAAAAGACGAGAAGATGAACAAGAAGATTTTTCCATTTCCAATAAAGGAGCTGAATACGATGGAAGAAATTTACATCACCGGTCACCGGAACCCCGATACCGACTCGATCGTGTCTGCGATGGCCTACGCCGCCCTGCGCAACGCTATGGGCGACGGCAACTACAAGGCCGTGCGGCTGGGACACATCAGCGATGAAACACAGCTGGTGCTGGACCGCTTCGGGTTTCAGCCGCCGGAATATATGAAAACCGTCCGCACACAGGTAAAAGACCTTGACTTCGATCGCCCGCCTCAGCTGGATGCCGGTGTATCCATCGGCCGGGCATGGGATGCGCTGCGCAATCAACAGAAATTTTCCTCCATCCCGGTGACAGTAGACGGCGGCAAGCTGTACGGTATGCTGTCCTCCGGTGATATTGCGGAGTACGACATGGATTTCATGTCCCGCCCGCAAGTCACCAACCTGCCGATTTTCAATTTGCTGGGCGTACTGGAGGGCACCATTCTCAACGACAATCTGGTTCTGCCGGAAATGATTACCGGCGAAATCGTGGTGGCGCTGCCGCAGGCGCACGAAACGGCCCGTTTCGACGGCCGTGAAATCATCGCCGTGTGCGGTCAGCAGCCCGACATCATCGAACAGGCCATTGATGCCCACGTCAACTGCATCATTCTGTGCCAGACGGAACTGCCTGCCGGGCTGCGCGCCAAAGCGACCCGCCCGGAATGCACGACTTGTCTGATTTCCACACCCTTTGACGCTTACCGTGCCATCCGCATGATTCATCAGGCCATCGCCATTGCGAACATCTGCCACACCGGCAATCTGGTGTGTTTCCACCTCGATGATTTCATCGACGATGTGCAGAAAGTCGTCCTGCAGAACCGCTATCGCAGCTACCCCATTCTGGACGAAAACGAAAACGTCGTCGGCACCCTGTCCCGTTTCCACCTGATCTCCCCCAAGCGGAAAAAGGTCATTCTGGTGGACCACAACGAGGTCGCACAGTCCGTACCCGGTCTGGCGCAGGCCGACATTCTGGAAATCATCGACCATCACCGCCTGGCGGACATTCAGACGCACGGCCCGATCTACTTCCGCAACGAGCCGGTCGGTTCCACGGCCACCATCGTCGCGGAGATGTTTCAGGAAAAGGGCCTGATGCCTACCAAGCCGCTGGCGGGTCTGCTGGCAGCGGCCATCGTCTCCGACACAGTGGTGTTCAAGTCCCCCACCTGCACCCAACGCGACATTGAGATCGCCGAGCGGCTGGCCCGCATTGCAGGGCTGTCCCTCATTGAACTGGGCAAGGAAATTTTCTCCGTAACCGTAGCAGAAAAGCCCATTGAGGATCTGCTGTTCATGGATTTCAAGGAATTCCACATTGCCGGACACGATCTCGGCATCGGGCAGATCACCTGTCTGGATTCCAAGAAAATGATGGAGCGCAGCGAGGAATTCCTCGGCGCGATGCAGCGCACGATGGAGGAACACAAGTTCGGCATGATTTTTCTGATGCTGACCGATGTGCTGATGGAAGGCACCCAGCTGCTGTTCCTCGGCGACTCGGACATCGTCAACCGCGCATTCAACATTCAGGCCAAAGGCAATTCGGTCTTTCTGCCCAAGGTCATGTCCCGCAAAAAGCAGCTGGTTCCCATGCTGTCGGCTTTGTGGGGTTAATCGTACATTTCATCGGCACCTGCAGAAATGCAGGTGCTTTTTTCTTTGTCGGGAAAGTTGCTGCAAGACATGGCGGCAAAATCTGACCGCAGACTTTGGCCCTCTCAGTCAGCCCTGCGGGCTGCCACCTTCCCCGAAGGAGGTGCCTTTGGCAAAATGAACGCTTTTTTGCGCAAAAAAGAGGATGCCGCAGATGCTGCATCCTCTTTTCCACAAGAAAAAACAAAAAGGCTTACTTTCTCATAATGCCATACAGGAACCGCTTGCGGCGGTCCAGCTCCAGCGGTGTCGCCGGATTGACCGTGACCCACGCACCCTCGCCGCTTTCGCCATCCTTCCACGGGACGACCTTGTACATGGCGATTTCGGCGTCGTCGAGCACACCGCTTTCGTCCACGAAGGTGCCGCCCTGCACATCCGACGCAATGACCGTGTAGCACGGGGCACCGTCCACCGCCCGATGGATGGAATAGGACACACCCCTGACTGCGTCCCAATTCAGGGTCGCTGTCGCGCGGTCGGCGGTCAATCCCGTTACCGGGGCCGGTTTTTCCTTGCAGCGTGCCGGCACTGCGATGGTGTAGGTACCGCCGGGCTCCGCCGTGAAGCGCAGACCGTGGCTGCCCTTGAACCATACATCCACCCGATGTCCGCGGTTGTCCGTAACCTGCGCCCCCCGCAGATGGGGATAATACAGCCGGACCGCACCACCCTTCGGCGCACGGAGGACGATCTGCTCTGCACGGTGATTGCGCCATGCGATGTCCACTTCAAATGCACCGCGCGCGCACAGGCCAGACACCTTGCCCGATGCCCAGCAATCCGGCAGCGACGGCAGCACCCGGATGAGCCCGTCGTGGCTCTGCAGGAGCATTTCCGCAATCGCCGCACAGCCGCCAAAATTACCGTCAATCTGGAACGGCGGGTGCATATCCCACAGGTTGTCGTTGGTGCGGTTCGTCAACAGTTCCCGGTACAGCTTGTGCGTACGGTTGCCGTCGCCGGTACGCGCCCACGCATTCATCCGGTGCGCCAGCGCCCAGCCGGTCGACTGGTCGCCGCGGAAATTCAGTGTCGTTTTGGCGGCATCCATCCATGCATCGGTGCCCATATGAATGGCGGTACCGGGCATCAGCGCCACCAGCTGCGAAATGTGGCGGTGGTGGAATTCACCGATTTCGCCGTAGAACTTTTCTTCACGGTATTCCTTGATCTGGCCGTCCCAGCCGACCTGCACAGCGTCGTACTTGTCCAGCTGGCGCCGCTGTTTGGCGGTGTCCTCATTTTCCTCGCCCAGCAGTTCTGCTGCTTTCAGGAAATCCTGTCCGTTTTCTTCAATCATCTGCTGGTCAAACGCACAGCCGATGGTGTTGTAATATCTCAGGTTGCCCCATGCGCCGTGGACCATCTGCTCCGGCGATGCAGAATACGCCGCCAGCATTTTGCCGTCGTAATTCCGTACAGTCCGGGTCTGGAACCGGCTCACCCCCCGCAGCAGCGGATAGGTGACGTGACGCAGGACGTTTTCGTCCCGGGTAAAGTCATAATATTCCCAGAACAGCTTCGACGTCAGACCGCCGGTGCCGGGTCCGGAGTGACCGCCCTGTGTATCTGGCAGAGAAATACGATACGGATAACTGCCCGTGCCGATGGACCATCCGCACACACCCTCGCCCGGTGCCCAGCCCTCAGGAATAATATCGTGCAGCCAAGCGGAGGCATTTTTCTGCGCTCTGGGCAGGAATGTCCGGGTGAAATCCACCATGGGTTCAAAGCACTCCGTCAGGTTGGTCGTGAACGCCGGCCAGTAGTTCATCTGTATGTTGATGTTGTACCAGTAGCCGCTGCCCCACGGCGATGCCCGGTGCACATTCCAGATGCCCTGCAGGTTCGCCGGCATACCGCCAGGGCGGGAGGAGCTGATGAGCAGGTAACGCCCGAACTGGAAATACAGTGCTTCCAGGTATGCACTGTGTGTGCCCTCCCGGTACTGTGCCAGCAGTTCATCGGTGCAGGCGTCCGATTTCGTCTCGCCCAGATCCAGCTGCACCCGGTCAAACAGGCGGCGATAATCCGCCCGATGGATTTTCTGCAGCTCTGCCCACGGCATCTGCTCCGCATCGTTCAACCGCTGGGTCACGATGGGCATCGGATCAAAAGCACGCAGCTTCTTCACCGGGTCATTTTCCAGAAAAACCTCCGGCCGCAGCTCGTAGTTGGTGGCACAGGCAAACAGAAAGACCGCTTCCGTGGCGTTGCAGACTGCGATGCCTTCGTCGGACACCGTCACCGCACCGTCACAGGATACCAGCCGCAGCGCACCCCGGTATTCCACCCGGTAATTTTCCAGCAGACCGGTCATCTGCAGTTCCTGTCCCACCGCCCGGACGGCACCGGTGCGTCCGGCACCGTCGCCGGGTTTTTTACTGTAGTCCCCCAGATAGGGAATCTCGATTTTCGCCGTCAGCGCCAACACCTTCTCCGATGCGGCAAAGCGCATCACCAACACCCGGTTGGGGTACGAGGCAAAATACTGGCGGGTGTACTGCACCCCGTTGTTCTGATAGCGCACCTGCGCTTCTGCATCCCCGATGTCCAGCGTCCGCAGATATTCCGTTCCGCTGTCGTGGGGAAATTCAAAATACAACTCTGCAAAATTGGTCAGACCGCCCTTGGGGCCTTCGTTTTCCAGCGTGTTTTCCGTAATCTGAACGCGTTCCCGCGCCACACCGCCAAAAACGTTCGCACCCAGAAATCCGTTGCCCAGCGGCAAAGACTCGCGCTCCCAACCTTCGATAGAATCGGCGGCCGGTTTGTTGTATCTCAGCATCCAGTTCGACATGATCTGCTCCTTTCGATCAAAACTGAAAAAGCGTACCCGGTTTCCAGCGGGGCGGGCATTCATGCCCTCCGCCGCCGGGAACACTCAGGTACGCTCGTTGATTTACATGATATTTATGCTTGTGCAATAAAAACGCTGTTTGCGCCGTTTCGATGATCGCAGTGTCAGCTTATTTTCCTTTTGAGGGCAATGCGCCCGGTTTCTAACCTCTTCAGTCACTTCGTGACAGCTTCCCCGGCATCGGGGAAGCCAAACTGTTCCGAAGCATAGCTAACACCTCAAAAACATGGTGAAAACTGCAAGTTTCATTGCCTTCCCCAATGTTGGGGAAGGTGGCTCGCCGCAGGCGAGTCAGAAGAGGTTAGAGCCTTCGGCAGCACAAATCCTTAAGTTCGCGCATTGTTCAACAGGGGAATAAATCAGCCCACATTGACATCCACGGTGATGGTCGCGCCTTCACGATACGGCAGAACCTCGCCCTCCACTGCTTCGCCGTCGGCGGTCATGGAAGTCACATAACCGGCGCCGGGGGTTTGATGGTAGCGGATGACGTACTTACAGCCACGGAATTCCTTTTCTACTGCGCACTCTTCCCAGCAGGGCGGCAGGCAAGGACGGATGTGCAGGCCGTCCAGCTCAGGCTGCAGACCGAATACATACAGCAGCATGGACTTCACAAACCATGCGGTCGAAGCGGAACGCCAGCTCTGACCGGGGGTACCGTAGCGGTAGCCGGTCTGGGCGCCGAAGTAGGAGTTGTACAGCATATAGGGCTCGCCGCAGGTGTCTGCGTAGGTGTGATCCCACGGCAGGATCTTCTTGATGCCGGCCTCGATCTTGTCGGGGCGATGCAGCATACCGTCCACAGCCAGCTTCCATGCCATGGAGTGCAGGTATACACCGCCGTTTTCGTGCAGACCGGCCGCCTTCTTCGTCATGGAACCGATGGTGGTGTTCAGCTTGGTGTACGGCGGCTTGGAAACCACGGTACCCAGCGGCTCATCCAGATAATCGTCCACTTCCTTGAATGCGGTGCGGATCTCCTCCTCCGTAGCCACGCCGGACATCACGGCCCACAGCTGCGGGTTCAGATACATCTTGCCTTCTTCGTTCTCGTGGGAACCGATCTTCATGCCGTCGTCGTTGATGGCGGTGATGAAATACTTGCCGTCCCAGCCGTACTTGTGGATCAGCTCGTTCATTTCCTCGCCCATGGCCTTGTGGGTCGCCACATCATCGGTATAACCCATCTCACCGGCCAGTTCCATGAGCATCCGGTTGGCGCGGTACCATGCGATGGACAGCCAGATGCTGACGCCCTTGCCCTTGACACCGGCCTGGTTCATGCAGTCGTTCCAGTCGCCGCCCCAGATCTTGATGAGGCCGTGGTCGCCCTTGAAGTTGTACAGGAAATCCACGCTGCGGCGCATATGCTCGTACACGGTCGCCACGGTGCCGTCGTTGAACGCCACTTCTTCATTCAGCAGGTTCAGGTCGCCCAGTTCCTTGACGATGGCGTAACCGGTGAAGGTGATCCATACGGCGCAGTCGGAGAAGTTGTTGTCGTTGATCTTGCCGTTGATGAACGTACGGGGTGCATAGCCGTTGGAATACTGGAAGGTCAGGATGCGCTTATAGCGTTCCCATGCCAGCTTGGGTTCGAATGCGGACACGCACTCAGCATCGCTCATCAGGTCGCGGTAGCCGTTGTGGCGGACACGTGCCCAGCGGCTGCCCATGCAGGTCGTATACTTATAGAAGCCGTTGAAAGCCTTGTTCAGCAGGGGATCGGGGGTGGTGATGTTGGCGCCGGAAATTTCAGCCAGACGGTGTGCCTTCATGGCCTCCAGTTCAGCTTCCGGTACACCGGATTCCAGATGTGCGCGCATCTCGCCCACTTCGGCCACGGAATCGGCAAAACCGATTTCGAAATGCACGGTGCGGCTCTCACCGGGCTGCAGGACCAGCGCCACTTCCTGTGCAAAGCACAGCTTTTCACCAACGCACTCCACATTGGTGCAGCCGTTGGACTCTTCCAGTGCTTCGGGGCAGCTTTCAGTGCCGTAGGTACCGATGAAGCCGTTTTTCGCGCTGTTGAAGCCGATGACCTCACCGTCGGAAATCAGGTAGCCGTACTTGGTGGATTCCTTACCGGTACCAAAGGTGGTGAACAGGCGGGTCATGGTTGCCTGATGGGTGTGGTCAAAGCCACCCACGTCGGTATTGTAGCCCTGCGGTGCATAAGCGCCGTCGGTGTTGGTGCCGGCGTATGCAATGGCAGACAGGTTGGCCTTGGTGTCGCGCTTGTTGACGACCTTAATGAACCACTGCTCGCGGTTGCCCTGCAGCGGCACGAACACGGTGTATTCCATATAAATGCCGTTGATCTCGCTCTCGGTCACGGTGTAGCCCAGACCGTGGCGGCAGCGGAAGGTATCAAACTTTGCAGAGAACGGATAGCCGTTGGCAGACCACCATGTCTTGCTGTCCTTATCGGTGAGGTACATGGAACGGTTGCTGACCAACCGTACACGGCGGCCCAGACCGTCCTGTGCCAGACCCTCATCTACGCCCACCTGCGAGGTAAATGCGTTGTAGGTGTCATTGTAGAAATAGTTGTACCAATGGCGGGGGGTTTTGCGCTCGGTGATACAGAACTCTTTGCCGTTCTGCTCAAACTGACCGTACATTTTCATAGGGTACCATCCTCCATACGATATTTTTATTATTTTAAAGTGCCATAAAGTGCTGTCGTAACCACCCCGGAGGGCAATGCTGTCGACTTAAGGATTTGTGGGATGCCTGAAAAACCCTCTCCGCCTCGCTACGCAGCGTTTTCGAAGACAATGCGGGCACACTCTCCCTCCGGGAGAGCTGGCGAGGAGCGCAGCGACGAGACTGAGAGGGCTCATCAGCTTCACAAGTCTCTAAAGTTGATAACATTCCTCTGAAGGGAACTTTTATCAGCAGGAACGCGACGGACGAACGCCCGGCACATCTGCCCGAACTCCGATGATTGCGTCGGGACCGGCATGCAGCACCGGCACCTCGTAATATTTTTCCTCATTGGGGCCGACCTCAAAGGCCAGCGTATGGCTGCTCAGTTCCACATCCTTGCTGCCGTCCAGCGTCAGCGTACCGGTCACCGTCTCGCCCTTCAGATTGCGCAGACCGATCCGCGCCACCATATCATTGTAAAGGAATTCCACGCGGGTCTTTACATTGGCGGGATTGATGCGGCGGAAAGATTCCTTCAGGCCGATGTCGCTGAAGCGGCTGGGCATATAGTTGTGCTGGAATGTCTTGCGGGAACGCTTGACCTCCAGATTGCCCCAGTCCACGTCCACGAAGTCGTCACGGGTTGCCTGCATATTGCTGATTTCCACCAGTTCACCGACCGTACCGGCGATGCCGCGGCGGATGTCCACGCGGGTGTCGTTGATGTAGGCCATCAGCATGGGCGTCAGAGGTACCTCACGGCCGTGGTCGTAGACCTTCTTGGCCTTGCCGTCGATGCGATAGCGGAATTTACGGGACGACATAAAGACATTGCTCTCAATGCGGGCCTGACCGGGGATAAACTTGTCCGGGCCCAGCTGGTTGCGGAAGAATTCATCGTACCGGGCCAGTTCGGGGTAGCGCTTGATGTATTCGCTTTCCATGGCGCTGACCGTCTCGGTATGGATGCGGCGCATTTCTTCATTGCGCTCGGTCGTGGGGTCATTGTCCGGATAGCGGGTGATCTGATAGAAGCGGGTCCACAGGTATTTGACCATGTTGGTGATCCACGCCGTACCAATGTCTGCGCCACGGCTGTCGAAATGGACCGCAGGCGTACACTTGACAAACACGTTGTTTTTCACGATGAAGTCGCGGCCGCCGCCCAGCTGAATGGCGCGGGTCAGTTCTTCGAAATAGTTCTCGCACATCTTGGTGCCGCTGGACCAGTCATCATTATAGATGCCCATGGTACCGATACCAACACCGCCCAGATGGTGGATGTAGTTGTGGCTGACTTCCTTGCCGCGGAAGGTGTAGTTTTTACCGGTATAGATGGCGCCGGCGTCACCGGTCTCCATCACCACGCTGTAAATTTCATTGTCCTTGATCTTCATTTCATTGCCCCAATACATGATGGCCGTATGAGGACAATTGTGGATCAGGTTGTGGCTGGCGCTCATGCCCACACCGCCGAAGAAGATGGCCGTCTGGTAGCATTTGCTCCATTTTGCAATATTATAGATGTGATTGTTGTTGACCTGCGCATTCATGGGTTCCAGCGTCAGACGATTGCCGCCGTAGCAGATAATGCCGCCGTCACCGCAATCGTGAATGGTGCAGTTCTCCACCAGCGGGTCGTGACCCTCCAGAATATTGACTGCGTAGCTGCCGATGTTGCGGAAACGGCAGTTGTTGATGCGCAGCTTTTCGGAAAATTCCGCCGTAATACCAAAGCCGCAGGTGGACTCAATGTTCAGGTTCTCAATCGTGATCTTCTCCGAATGGTCAATAAAGAAGACCGGCTCATCGCTGACCGACAGTATGATCTGGCTCATATCCTCCACCGGATACAGGAACACGCGGTTTTCCACGAAATCCAGGAAGAAATCGCCGGGCTGGGTCAGTTCCTCAATCACATTATAAAAACGGATGCGCTCACCTACGCGGTAGCCGTAGTTGCCGTAGGGCGCTTTCATTTTAATCAGACCGGTATTCGGGTCAACCGTATCGATTTCCTCCATCGAGTTGGCCCAGTCGTATTTCCAGTAGCCCAGGACCCAGATCTCATTGGTCAGATCCCACTTTTTCAGGTGATCGTCGTGCCAGTAGAAGCCGTTTTCCAGCAGGCCGTCCTTATCGCCCCACTCATCGGTCGAGGTCGCGGGCACTGCGGTAATTTTGGTGAAGCCGTTGCCGCGGGGATACTGCGCCAGATGGAGCGGCTTGCCGTTGCAGGTCAGTTCCGAATGAGAATGGCCCACGGTCCGGCTGAAGCCACGGGAGACAAAGTGCTTCAGCGTGGTAGGCAGACCCTCGTCGTCCAGATCGAAGTACACGATTTTGTCCCGGACTGCGGGGTCCAGGCGGGATTCGTGCGAGGTACCGGCCACCGGCAACCATTTGGTCAGATGATGACCGCCGATAAACGTCGCATCGCCGTTGGACGTAAAGCGGATGTTCCGGTGATCCTCCGTCAGCCGGATCGAATGGATCACGGGATACACACCGGGCTCGAAGTGAAATACCGCATCGCCCTCGATGTCGTCCAGCAGTGCCTGCAGTTTCTCCTGAAAGTCCTCGGTACATTCGATCTTGTAATGTTTCATTGGATGGTTCCTCCTTCTTCGGTTATCGCAAAATTCAAATTTTGAATATCCGGGTCATGGTAGGGTATTCGTTCAAAATTACGCAAAAATACCCCAGCTATACAGTATAAATATACCATATTGCCGGGGTTCCGTCAACATTTTGGCCCAAATCGAACAGGGCCGTTCCGATTTTTATATCCGTTTCCGGATTTTATCTGTTGTGTTTTTTCTGTACCGATCAGATCGACCGGGCCGGGCGCACGCCGGGAATGGTGCTGTACACCTCCAGCACGCCATCCGGGTGGCTGCCGCGCACAGGGATTTCGTACCATGCATCGGATTGGCCGTTTACGGCAAAATCCAGCTTGTCCACGGCGGCACAGATGTCCCGCGAGCCCATGAAATACAACGTACCGGATGCCGGCTGTGCCGAACGGTTGCGGATGCCGATTTTCGCCGTACCCGAACCGGGAATGTACTCCACACGGGTGCGGATGTTCAGCGGATTGTTTGCACGATACTGCTCCATCAGACCGATGGCCGAGAAATTCGCCGGCATATGACGGTGCTGGTACACATTCTGCGTACGGTTGACCTGCAGGTCACTCCAGTCCACATCTGCAAAGTCGGCCTTTTCACCCTGCAGATTGTTGTTCCATTCCAACTCGCCCACCGTACCGGCGATACCGCGCTTGAGGTCCCAGCGGGGGCTTTCTACATATTCATACAGCATATCGGTGTACGGGATTTCCTGCCCGCGATCCCATGCGCGCCGTTCGTCGTCGTCGGCACGGTAGCGGAATTTTACGCGCGACATGAAAATATTGTTTTCCACCAGTGCCTGACCGGGCAGCCGCTTGTACACGTCGATCTGGTTCCGGTACAGTTCGTCGATGCCTTCCAGCTCCGGATAGCGTCGGATGTATTCGCTATCCATGGCACTGACGGTGCGCCCGTCATCCATGCGGGCATTCTGGCAGCGGTCCGTTACACCGTAGGGTCTCACATAGCGCGTGATCCGGTAGAAGCGATCCATCAGCGTCGTCCGGGGGCCTTCCTCCCAGAACGTGCCGATGTCTGCACTCCGGCTGTCAAAATGCACGGCCGGTGCGCACTTCACAAAGACGTTGTTCCGCACGATGAAGTCGCGGCCGCCGCCCAGCTGAATGGCGCGGGTGACTTCCTCGAAGAAGTTATCGCACATTTTCGTGCCGCACAGTGTATCGTCATTGTAAATACCCATCGTGCCGATGCCGACACCGGCGCCCAGATGGTGAATATAGTTGTGGCTGACTTCGTTGCCGCGGAAGGTCAGGTCGCGGCCGGCATAAATGGCGCCGGAATCGCCCGTCTCCAGCACGACACGGTACACTTCGTTGTCGGTGATCTTGATCTCATTGCCCCAATACATGATGGCCGTGTGCGGGCAATCGTGGATCAGGTTCCGGCTGGCTTCGATGCCCACACCGGACATGGCAATGGCGGGGAAATAGCATTTGCCCCAGCAGCCGATGTCATAGAAATGGTTGTTGAAAATGCGGCCGTTCATCGGCTCCAGCGTACACCGGTCGCCGCCGCTCATCACGACGCCGCCGTCACCGCAGCGATGCACCGTACAATTTTCCATGACGGGCGCATGACCGTCCACGATGCACACCGCGCAGCTGCCGATGCGGTCAAAATGGCACCGGTCAATGTGCAGACCGTCGCAGCGGATGGCTTCGATGGCCGCACCGCAGGTGTCACCCAGATACAGATTCTCAATGGTGATATTGGCGGCTTCCTCCAGCCAGAACAACGGATCGGAGTTGTTGCTCATGCGGATATTGGCCAGATCGCCGGCGGGATACAGATAAATCCGGTTCTGTGCCGTATCCAGTACATAATCGCCGGGTTCGCGGATCTCCTCCGTAATATTATAGAAGCAGACACGCTGGCCGATGCGATAGCCATACCAGCCATAGGGCGGCTTCATCTGAAAATGGCCACTGCAGTCAAAAGATTCTACCTGCTCCAGCGAATTGGCCCAGTCGTATTTCCAGTAACCCAGCGCCCAGATGTCGTTTTCCGGGCTCCATTCCTGTACGCGGTCGTTCTGCCAGACAAATCCGTTTTCCAGTTCACCGTCCTTGGCGCCCCACTCATCGGCGTCCGCCACCTTGCCTACGCCGGTGATGAGCGAGTAACCTTGACGGGGATAGCGCGCGATCTGCATGGGAACATCGCCGATCAGTTCCGATGCGCCCACGCTGCTGCCGCGCATTGCTCCGCGGGAACGGAACGGCTGAATTTCGCCGGGCTGCAGTTCGCAGTAAACTACCCGGTCCTGCACCGACGGATGAAACCGTCCGCACATTTCTTCGGTAATCGGGTGCCAGTCCGTCATCGGCATTGCGCCGCATAGCATTGCACCGCCCTCGGAGGTAAACCGAAGGCCCTCATTCCACGGGGACAGCCGGATGCTCCCCCGCACCTGATAGATTCCCGGTGCAAAACAAATCTCCGTCTCGCCGTCTGCAAAATCAATCAGCTCCTGCAGCCGCGTCTGAAAGTCCGGAGTGCACTCGATTTTGTACTTCTTCATATCGAAAGCTCCTTTTGACACAAAACATCGGTGTTAATGGATACACTACCACAACACCGACGGTTCGTCAATAACTATTTCGCAATTTATGCATTTTTTTGTCAGTTCCGCACGGCACTTTCGCGGTATTTGCTCGGTGCCAGCCCGAATTCCCGCTTAAATGCCTTGTGGAAGGTGCCAAAGTTGGCAAATCCGACTTTTTCGCTGATTTCCTGCGCCGTCAGGTCGCTCTCCACCAACAGTTTTGCTGCTTCCTGCATCCGGATGCGGTGCAGATAGCTGATGGGCGAATAGCCGGTCTGCTTTTTGAACAGGCTGAACAGGTATTTTTCCGACACGCGGAATTCATCTGCCAGCGATGCGGCACACAGCGAGGAATCCGAATAATTGGTGTGCAGATACTCCATCAGTGAGGTGAACTGGTCATCCCTTGCACTGTTCTGGCGCTGCTGGATGTAGCCGCTGACCTGGCGCACCGCACGGCTCAGTGCCGCCAGCTGTTCCTCGGCGCTGTCGCTGATGCGGAAATTGGGGATGTCCGGAACGGCACAGTTGGGCGCAATTTCCCGGCAAGCCAGCAGGATCTGCACCTTCAGTGCGCAATAGCGTTCCCGGATGTCAATCAGCTGGACATCCGTGGGACACGCAAAGAACGTTTCCAGCGCAGCCACTGCGTGCTCGCTGTCGCCGCTTGCCATATATTGATACATGGTCTGGATGGGACGCAGCTGCAGGGATTCGTCAAAGGCCAGCGGATCGTCCGGCTCCAGCAGAATCTGCTTGGGAGCGCGGCGCTCGGAACTGGCATAATACCCCAGCTGGGCCCGTTCGTAGCACATGCCCACCCCGGCAATGCCGTCGCACACACCGCCGGACACCGCCAGCACCTGTGCAGAGAAGTGCTGCGGTACCTCCTGCAGGATCCGTTCCAGTTCCTGCCCGGTGCGGGCTTCGGTGCCGCTCATCGGGTAAACCAGTCCGAACGTCAGCGTATCGGTCGAATGCAGCACGGCATTTTCCGGCAGCTGCTTCCGCAGGTATTCCAGCAGCAGCAACATCGTCATTTCCATGCTCTGATTGTCCTCGGCACCGGAAATCAGCATCTTGCAATAATAAACCACGGATTTCTGCGGGAACCGTTCAAATTCCATCGCTACATTTTTTTCCAGATCGGGGCTGGGCACCGTACTCGCAAACAAGCGGTCCAGCATATTGTCCCGCAGCTGCGCCTGATAGGACGTCATCTGCTGATGGGCATTTTCTTTTTCCGTCATCAGATGATCCACGGACAGCAGCAGGCCGTTGAAAATATTGCGGTCATCGTTGTTGATGAGTCCGCGCTCCGACAACTCGTTCAGGGCCTTTCTCACCGGACGGTTCTGCCGCACCGATGCAAAATAGGCCATCAGAATGCCGATCATCAGCGTCGCAATAATGGTGATGATCACATAATGGCTGACGATGAACAGGCGGCTCTGAAAATAGGTGTTGTCAATTTCCACCTGCAGCGAAAAGCCGGTGATGCTCTCCACTTCCGTGGTAAAGCAGTCTCCCTCCGTAAACCAGCTGCCCTGCATGGTGGCCAGATGGTAAATGCTGTCGCGCAGCGTGTCGTTCTGCTGCAGTTCGGCACGGATGTAGCGTCCCAGTTCATCGGGAAAAAGCACATCCAGCAGTCCCTCGCGGTCAATATATACTGCAGCGTTCATTGCCGGAACTTCGCCGGAAGCCGGCAGCGCCAGCGTGAATACAAATGCATCGGTCGCAGACTCCTCGCAGGACAGGCATTCCTCCGTCTTCACCTGCACCGCCGAGGTAAAAAACGAGTCGCGGACATTTCCTACATTATAATAGGTCAGATCCGATGCAATGCCCTTGGTGATGCCCTCGCGGTTGATGATGATGTCGTGCGCGGGGAATGTGATGACCACCCGCCGGATCAGCGGGCTGCGCCGCTCCATGCCCAGCAGATACGTCCGGGCCGTTTCGTACATTTCGCTGGGTCCGGTATGTGCGCCGGAGGCCGAAGCTGCCTGCACCACCGTCAGATATTCCCGTGCATTGGACAGCTGGTCAGACAGCCGCTCCAGCCGGGTGGTCATGATCTCCACGGTGCGGCTCTGCTCGGTGCGGCGGGAAGAAGCCTCCATTTCCATACCAAAGCAGCTCAGTGCGATGGCAATCACCAGCACAATGGCAATATTCAGTCCAAGAGACTGCCAGAAGACCGAATCGATTCGTCGTTTCATACAATTTTGCGCTCCTCTCCGGCCTTTCGGCTTTTTCGTGAATTGTTCTAAAATTTATGGGTACTTTTGTGACATATTGCAATAATAATCTTCCAAACGCACAAAATTTCCGTTACTCTTTTAGTATTATAGCGAAATATCGGCAAGAAGTCAATGTAAAATCCGCATTTTTTACAAGTAAGATTCCGGAAATTCCAATGCGTTCCGAAAATTATATATGAAAATCGCACTATTTTCAAAGCGTTACAGGTATTTATGTTTTACAAACCGTTCATATTCTGTTACAATTATGTTCGCAAGGTTCAGTCGTGGTTGGCGGACGGAGCGGTGGTTGTAATGGGTTCCGGTTTTTCGGGGATTCAGCAACCGGTACCTATTATAATGTCCGTTCGGTCGGCATCCCCTCATGAACTAAAAATTTTATTAGAGGAGGAAATCACTCTTATGGCAACTGCAACGAAGAGTCCTGCGCGCAATCTGAATAAGTATGGCGTGCGGGAGAAGTCCCTGTGGAAGAGAGTTTGCGAAAACTGGCAGCTCTACGTCTTCCTGATCATCCCTCTGGCCTGGTTGTTCATCTTCCAGTACTACCCCATGTATGGTACCCAGATCTCGTTCCGTGAATACAAGATCGCTTACGGTATCACCAACTCCGAGTGGAAGGGCCTCACCCACATGATCCGTTTCTTCAAGTCCTATTCTTGCTGGGAACTGGTCGGCAATACCCTGTTCCTCTCCATCTACTCCATGGTCGCTTCCTATCCGATTCCGATCGTGTTCGCTCTGTGCCTGAACGCTATCCGGAATAAGACCTGGAAGGGCTGGATCGAGAACGTGACCTACATGCCCCACTTCATCTCCACCGTGGTTATGGTAGGTATCATGCTCCAGATTCTGAACATGCGTACCGGTATCCTGTGCTCCGTGTACTGCCTGTTCACCGGCGCTGAGACCTTCCCCGTTGACCTGCTGGCCGGCGGCTGGAACTTCCGTCACGTTTACGTATGGTCCGGCATCTGGCAGGGCACCGGCTGGGGCTCCATCATTTACATGGCTGCTCTGTCCTCCGTTGACCCCGGTCTGCACGAGGCTGCTACCATCGACGGTGCTTCCCGCTGGAAGCGCGTATGGGCAATTGACTTCCCCACCATTCTGCCCACCATCGCTGTTACTCTGATCCTGCGCTGCGGTTCTGTTATGGGCATCGGCTTCGATAAGGCCTTCCTGCTGCAGAACGACACCAACCTGGGTATGTCCGAAGTTATCTCGACCTTTACTTATAAGATCGGTCTTGCTTCTCCGACCAAGTCACAGTACTCCTATGCATCTGCAATCGGTCTGTGCAACTCCATGGTGAACCTCGTTATGATCACCAGCGTGAACAAAATCGCCAACAAGGTCAGCGGCAGCGGCCTGTGGTAAGAAAGGAGAACATACATCATGGCTGTTTTTAAGAAAGAAACGGAAGTCGTGGTTAACCCGAAGAACCACATCAAGACTTCCAGAGGCGACCTCGTATTCTACGCACTGGTCAACATCATCATGGGTGCGTTCTTCCTGATCGTTCTGCTCCCCCTGATCAACATCGTTGCCAGCTCCTTCTCCGAATCCTCCTACGTGAACTCCGGCCAGGTCTTCCTGCTGCCCAAGGGCTTCACCCTCGAAGGTTACAAGGCTGTGTTTGAGTATCCGGGCCTGTGGCGCGCATACGGCAACACCTTCTACTACACCTTCTT
>JAFTRF010000093.1 GCA_017462405.1 Clostridia bacterium
CCACTTGCCGCTTCATGCGCTGGCGACCATAGTATCCGGCGCGCCGGTATTCGCCAAAGAACAATTCCGCTATCCAGTCGCGGATTTTGCGAAGCAACTCCGACGGCCGTATGCGCCGCTGGGTACGTTCCGCCAGCCGCGCCATCTGCTGCTCGAACTCCGGCGAAAATGATTCCGTTTCCCCGGTAAAATATTGCGCCTGCTCGGTTCTGGCCTCCGCTTCCAGTGCTTCGGTCAGAATGGGATTGCGTTTGTCTTTGTTATAATTCACCTTTCTTCACCTTCCTTTTCAATTGATCCACCAGCATCTGGGTGCCGCGCTGACAGCGTTTCTGTACCGTGGTGTATGGCAGACGCATCTGGCGGGCAACCTCGTGCAGATTCTCTTCCAGCAGGTAATACGATGTCAGAATCATGCGGTACTCCTCCGGCATCTCGCGCAAGGCCTGCCGGATGGTGTCCATCTGCTCCCGGACACACAGCCTGTCCAGTAAATCCTCCTCCTGTCGCCGGAATAGTGGCGCACATTTGGTTTCCCATCGTTGCTCCACTTCATGAAGGGTGCGCTCTTTTTTCATCAGCTTCCGCGCCCATGTCTGCACCGCCCGCAGCAAATACGCTTTGATCTGCACATCCTCCAGAGACGCCAGACGATGGATATTGCGCGCCACATCCATAAACGCGTGCTGCAGCACATCTTCCGCAATGCTCCGGTCGCCATTGGTCAGCGTTTGTGCATAGCGGAACATACCGTCCCGGTAAGTCTGATAAATGGATTCAAATGTTCGCTCGCCGCCACGCTGCCCCATGGTCAACGCCTCCTTTCCCGGCTGAATATACAAATAAAGGACGACTTTTGTCTCTGCGGGGACAAAAATTTTGCATTTTTCGTCCCAAAATCATTTTTTCTCTCTTTTGCACAAGTATATCATCTGAAAATTACGCAAAATCACAACGAGTAGTTGCTATAATCAGATCTCGTCGGATTCGAATACCGTATCCCGGCCACAGAAGATGCGAGCACTGCACAGCCCCAATATTCCAGCAATGCCGAAGAATAATCCGATGGCCATCCACGGTGTAACCGGTGCCGAAACATCTGCCGGTCGGATATGGTGCATCGAACACCAATGAAGCACGTCCCAAGCAACCAGCCACCCCTTGCCTGCGCCCAGAGCAGGTCCGTATTGGGTGAAAATCGTAAATGCCTCAATGGAAGCAACAGCCACAACGCCCGCGCCGGGATGAAAGGTGATGTTGAAAAATAACAGGATACTGCCTGTCAATACGGCCATCCCCCACAAGAGCAAAAACGCCAGTAACGTGGCTTCTGCTCCGGAATATGACTGAATAATAGCCAGCTTGGGTAAAATATGTCCGTCATAGCCTGCCATCAGCGCCGGCTGTTCTGCCAGACCAATTAACACGCCGCCCCAATTCATGGAAAATCCCAGACAAGGTGCCAGCGTCACCAATGCACTGGCATATGTGAACAGCGTCAGCACAAATCCCGCTCCCACGATGTACAACAATTGACCACGGAACCACGCTGCTTTGCCGGTGCGAATCATGACAAACGGCGAGGAGAAATCACAAAACGGAGCGTTGGCGAACAGTACGATCAGCGTAAAGACATAAACCAAAATCGTATTGACGTTCGAAATCTGAAACGGCAATACCCACGGGCTGATGACGTATCCATTGTCCTGACAATACTGCGCGACCGGGCGAATATGTTCCGTACTCCATACAAACCACAGTATAAACAACAGAATGACATTGAAGTTGCGGCGCCATTTCAAAAAATTAACGTTCGCACAAAACAGCACCCTTTTCGCTTTATCCATGCTCAACGCTCCTTTCAATGCCTCGCACCGTAATAATCCCGGCAATGATACCGTAGCACAGTACCCCGATCAGCTTGCCGAAGAAATTCTGAAAATCCCCACAGCCGATGCCGGACAGATCAGCGGTCAGTTCCTGCAAATCCAGCATCGGCGGCAGATGCAACATATATGCGGAATGAACAATCAGCAGCGGAATGCCATATACGGCAAAACGACGACGGAATACACTTCCGGCAGCCGCAGCAAGCGCGGCACAAACCATCGCACCCAGCCCAAAATCTGCGAGTATCACCGCAACATACAGCACCATATTGCCAGTCGCAAACACTTCGGGATACGCACTGCCCATAGCGGCAGAGCCAGAGGTCAACGGAAAACCCCGCAACAGATTCACAACGATATACAGCAGATTTCCGCCCACAGAGACACCAAATGCAGAAAACAACGCGGTAAGATAATACGAAACACCATAAGCCGTACTACCACCTCGGATACACCAAAAATTCAGCATTTTGGTGCGGTAATCCGTTGTAAACGTTGCCGTGTATGCCAACGACGGCACAACACAGATCACCATGAACATAAAGCCCATGATCTGAGAGTGGGCGCGATACAGCAGGTCCAGTACGGCCGGCGTATAGCTTTGCTGACCTCCGGTCATCTGGAGTCCCAGCCAATAGATTACCATGCATAGCCAGA
>JAFTRF010000094.1 GCA_017462405.1 Clostridia bacterium
GGTAATCCATGTCCTTACATACAGCGGCACGGATGTCCTACTGATTCTCACCGATGCCGGCGGTGAACACCAGCACGTCGATGCCGTTCATTTCAGCCACATAGGAACCGATGGTCTTCTTGATGCCGTGCTTGAGCAGATTGAAGGCCAGCTGTGCGCGCTCGTGGCCTTCCTTGGCGGCAGCCACAACGGTACGGAAGTCGTTGCTCAGACCGGACACACCCAGCAGACCGCTCTTGCGGTTCATCAGGTCGTCCACTTCCTTGCCGGTCATGCCCAGATTGTTGAGCATGTAGGTCACCACGGAGGGATCGATGTCGCCACAGCGGGTACCCATCGGGATACCGGCCAGAGGCGTGAAGCCCATCGAGGTGTCGATGACCTTGCCGTTCATTTCGGCTGCGATGGAGGAACCGTTGCCCAGATGGCAGGTCACGATCTTCAGATCTTCCATCGGCTTACCGACCAGCTCTGCAGCGCGCTTGGAAACGTAGCGGTGGCTGGTGCCGTGGAAGCCGTAACGGCGGATGGCGTACTTCTCGTACATCTCATAGGGGATGGGATACAGGAATGCTTCCTTCTCCATGGTCGCATGGAATGCGGTGTCGAACACGGCAACCTGGGGCTTGCCGGGCATCAGCTTGATGCAGCCGCGCATACCGATGATGGCGGCCGGGCCGTGCAGCGGGTTGATCGGGACGATGCTCTCCAGATAGCTGATCACTTCGTCGTCGATGAGGGTGGATTCCTTGTACTTACCGCCATGCACCACGCGGTGACCAACGGCATCGATTTCGGACACATCGGCGATCACGCCCAGTTCCGGATCGGTCAGCAGGCGCAGCACCTCAGCCAGTGCTTCTTCATGGGTGGGGAAATCCGGCTCCGCACGATAGGGGGTCGCACCGGTCTTTTTGTGGGTCACGATACCACCGGTACCGATGCATTCACAGTTGCCTTTTGCAAGCAGCTTGTTGCTGTCCATATCCAGCAGCTGATACTTCAGCGACGAGCTGCCGGCGTTAATAACCAGAATTTTCATGGATAAGCTCCTTTCTCTGATATGAAGAATATGAAACCGCAAACGCAGAGCGATGTATTTGCAGACATCACGCTGCGTTTACGTGTTTTTACAAATTCCGCAGAAGATCACGCCGAAATCACTTCAGGATCTTCACAAAGCGGTCGTATGCCTCATCATACGGTGCGGCATTGGCGGGTGCGTAGTGCTTGGGATCCTCGGAAGCGGCCACGGCGCGGCGGACTTCCTTCATATCCTTGAATGCACCCAGAGCCATCAGCTGTACGGCAATGTTGCCCATTGCGGTGGCTTCGATCGGACCGGCAATGACCGGTACGTTACAGCTGTCGGCGGTCATCTGGCACAGCAGACGATCCTTGGTACCGCCGCCGATCATGTGGATGACGCCGTAGTTTTTGCCAGTGACCTCGCCCATCGCCTTGAAGCTGTAGCGATACTTCATCGCAAGGCTCTCGTAGATGCAGCGCATGATCTCACCGCGGGTCTGCGGCACGTACTGGCCGGTCTCGGCGCAGAATTCCTGCACGCGCTTCGGCAGGTTGCCCGGCACACCAAAGCGGGCGTCGTCGGGATCAATGAAGCAGCGCAGCGGCTCGCAGGCCAGTGCATCGCGCTCCAGATCGGCGAAGGTCACCTGCTGACCCTCACGGATCCACTGACGGCGGGATTCCTGGATCAGCCACAGGCCGATGATGTTCTTCAGGAAGCGGATGGTGTGGTTCACGCCGCCCTCGTTGGTGACGTTGAACTTGTAGCTCTTGTCGTTGACGACCGGCTCGTGCAGCTCGGTGCCGAACAGCGACCACGTACCACAGCTGATGTAGATGAAGTCATCCTCCTGCGTGGGCACGGAAGCTACGGCGGAAGCGGTATCGTGGGTAGCCACGGCGATGACGGGCACCTTCGGGCAGCCCAGTTCTTCGCAGATGGCGTCGGACACCATGCCATAGGTTTCGCCGGTATCCATCACCGGAGGCAGCAGGCGGGTCGGGATGCCCAGTTCCTCCAGCAGGGAGTAGTTCCAGTCGCGGGTGTAGGGATCGAGCATCTGAGAGGTCGATGCAATGCTGTACTCTGCCTTCTGCACACCGGTCAGCCAGTATGCGAACAGGTCGGGGATGAACAGCATCTTGTCGGCGTGTGCCAGTTCCTCCGGCTCCTCCTGTACCATGCTGTACATCTGGAACAGCGTGTTCAGGTTCACCAGCTGGATGCCGGAACGGGCATACAACTCAGCAGCAGGAATCTTCTCATAAATCTTCTCCGGGATGCCGTTGGTACGGACATCGCGGTAGTGAACCGGATTCCGCATCAGGTGGCCCTTCTTGTCGAGCAGACCGAAGTCCACGCCCCACGTATCAATGCCGATGGCATCAAAGCCGCCTGCGTGTACGGCCTTGGTGATGCCCTGCTTGATTTCGTGGAACAAGCGGAGAATATCCCAGTGGAATACCCCGTTGACCATTACGGGGTCATTGGAAAAGCGATGGATTTCCTCCATCTTGATTTTGGTGCCGTCGTAGGTCGCCAGAATTGCGCGGCCGCTGGATGCGCCGAAGTCATACGCCAGAATGCGCTTGCTTTCCATGGTATTCATTCCTCCTCAGTTTTTACGGACGAACGAATGTCTGACTGCACCCGGCCTGTGCGGTTTGCACATATCCCGGCGCTGCATCTGTCCGTGTGGACAGTTCGCCCATTTTCATTTTCCTATTATACTATAAAGTTTCCGAAATGGCAAGCCCTCAATATGGAAAATTCGACGGTCGATATTTATGCATAAAGTCAAAAAATATAGAAACCGACCAAAAAAAGCGGCCGCAGCACCTCCGGAGAGGTCTGCGACCGCGTATTTTTGTCGGCAATATGTACAAGGCAAGGTGACAGGGCATCGTCTCCCGCACTTTTATTTTCGCCTGAAAAGCCGGATTGCATCCGACGGCTGTTTTGCCATTTCCCCTGTTTTTCATTCCCCCATTCCGTTCCGGAGGCGGGGGGGTGTCATAATGGAACCATCGGGAATGCCCCGGCAAAAAGTACGGTTTCATGAAGAAAAAAAATTTTGAAATAAATGCCGGTTTTCCTGCCATTTGTTGTTCCCCCACAAAGTTCCCCCGCATGCGTACATTAGAATAGAATCATGATCAACGACGGCTTCCGTCGGATCAGCTGAAAGGA
>JAFTRF010000095.1 GCA_017462405.1 Clostridia bacterium
TATCGCCTGTGTCCGCTGGCGACGCACGCCGACGGGGTACGTTTTGACCCGAAATTTGTCCGCGCTGTGCGCCGGGTCGGTCGTCTGCTGGCGCAGGATCCGGAAATCCGCGCGTATCTGGCCGAGGTGTCCGCAGAAATTGATATTTTCCGGCAGTTTTACGCCAACCATAGCCGTCCTTCGGCACGAGTCCGTCGCGGATAAGCACACCTGTTCTTCACAAAAACACAATGGAACGGATTCTGCTGACATCGGACAAGCTCCGATGTCTTCCGAATAACGACACAAGAAGGAGATTTTTGGCACGTATTTACCCTTTCATTCGAAGAAAATCACAGAATCACAGAGATTCCGAGCGTAAAGCGGCGAAATTCTGCGTTATTTTGCATTTTTCGTAAAAAACAGCGAAAAATACATTTTCACATCCCGATTCACCATTTGAAAGTTTCGCAATAAAATGGTATAGTGTATTTGCACACAATACACAGGTTCCCCATTTGCGGACACTTATTTTTGGTGCTGTCCACCGACGGGGAGCTTCTCGAAAGGACGGATGAATGTGCCCAACGATTCCACGTTCCTGCTGGTATCCTCCGCTGCACTGCCGGAGATTTATCTGAAGGTCGTCGAGGCCAAAAAGTTGCTGTCCAACGGGCAGGCCAAAACCGCCGCCGAAGCGGCACGGATGACCGGCATTTCCCGCAGTGCATTTTACAAGTACAAGGATTGCGTCTATGCGTACAACGATGCCCCGCACCAGCACATCATTTCCGTACACGCTGTGCTGCAGGATCGCCCCGGCGTACTGATGGCGGTCGTGTCGGCGTTGTACAATGCCGGTGCCAATATTTTGACGGTAAACCAGAACATTCCCATTGCGGGCGCCGCGCTGGCCGCTATCTCTGCCGATGTGGAACGGCTGGACATCTCGGTGCCTCAGCTGCTGGACCGCCTGCGCCGCATCGACGGCGTCAACACCATCGAAAGCATTTCCGGAAACTGAATCTGAATTTTGAAAAAAGAAAGGATTGAATCCTATGGCAAAGGTAGCAATCATGGGCCATGGCGTGGTGGGTTCCGGCGCAGCCGAGCTGCTCATCGACCATGCGGCCACCATCGAAAAGCGCGCCAACGAACAGCTGGAGGTCAAGCGCATTCTGGATCTGCGCAGTTTCCCCGGTCTGTCCTATTCCGATAAATTCACCACCAACTTTGAGGACATCGTTTCCGACCCCGAAATCACCATCGTGGCGGAGGTCATGGGCGGTCTGCATCCGGCCTATGAATTTGTGTCCCGTTGTCTGGCCGCAGGCAAGAGCGTTGTCACCTCCAACAAGGAGCTGGTCGCCATGAAAGGCGCTGAACTGCTGGCTCTGGCGAAGGCCCACGGCGTCAGCTTCCTGTTTGAAGCCAGCGTAGGCGGCGGTATTCCGGTGCTGCATCCTATGACGCAGTGTCTGGCCGCCAACTCCTTCTCGCAGATTTCCGGTATCCTCAACGGTACCACCAACTTTATTCTGACGAAAATGATCCGGGAGCAGATGAGCTTCGACGATGCGCTGAAGCTGGCACAGCAGCTGGGCTATGCGGAGCGCAACCCCGCCGCTGATGTGGAGGGGCTGGATGCTTGCCGCAAGATCTGCATTCTGGCTTCCATTGCTTTCGGAAAGCATATTTATCCCGATTCCGTTCACACGGAAGGCATCACGAAAATTACGCTGGCCGATGTGGACTATGCTGCAGATTACGGCTGCGTGATCAAGCTGCTGGGCCATGCGGAGCAGACGGCAGACGGCCGTACCGCCGCGCTGGTCGCACCGTTCCTGGTACGCCGGGACAATCCCCTGTCGGTAGTAGATGATGTATTCAACGCCATCATGGTCACCGGCGACGCCACCGGCGATGTGCTGTTCTACGGCAAGGGTGCCGGCAAGCTGCCCACCGCGAGTGCCGTGGTATCCGACATGATCGAATGCGCCAAGCATCCCGGCGGCATGATTTATCCCGCATGGGAGGACGGCACTGCCGCTGATGCTGCCGACGCCGGAAAACAGGCCTTCCCCCGCTATGTGCGCTGCGCCGGTGTCTCCGCCGATGATCTCAAGGCATTCGGCGATGTGACCGTACTGCACCGTGACGGCGGTGCAGGTGAGCTGGCTTTTGTGACCGCATCCATGGACGGCGATACGCTGGAAACCGCACTTGCATCCGTTGTTGCCGCCGGCGGCCATGTACTGGGCTGCATCCGCGTTGCAGCGTTCTGATTTTCCCAATTTTCTATCCCCGAA
>JAFTRF010000096.1 GCA_017462405.1 Clostridia bacterium
ATACCCCAGATTTTCCGCGATGATTTCCAGCGGCAGGTCGGTGGAGGCCAGCAGAAAACTCGCACGGTTGATACGGGCAGTGGCGGTGTATTCCGAAAAGGAAATGCCGATGATTTTGGAGGACAGCCGCCCCAGATAATCGGCAGAATAGCCGTATTCGGCCGCAAAACCGGACAGACTGGGGGCGTTTTTGGGCGAGGCATTGATGCGGTCGCAGATTTTCTGCAGCAGGGCCGTTTTTTCGGCGTCAAATTCCGGTCGGGATTCGTCTGCAGGCTGGGTAAAAAATTCGGCAAGCGCAGCAAAAAAGACCCCTTCTGCAACCTGCTGGCGGTCGGCATTGTACAAACGGATCACGCGGCGCAGGGTCTCCTGCAGGTACCCGTGGTCCGGAATGCTCCGATGCAGAAAAGGCGTGGACGCAGTGCAGAGTGCCTTCGATTGCGCTTCCGGCAGGCTGAAATGCACGTTCAAGGTCATCAACGGACGGCTTGGGTCGTTCGTACCTTCGTAATGGATGTGGGGCAACAGGACCAGACACGCGCCCTCCGAGACCTCCAATACTTCGTCGTCGGCTGCAATCTGTCCCTTTCCACGTACCACCAGCCAGAAATCAAAGTCGGTGAAGCCGCTTTTGCCGGTATCCCAGTGCCAGTCGGCGTCGCAATCGGAGATTCCGCAGGAATTGATCTGGATATGTTCAAACAAAGCAATCATACTCATGTCGTGATTGTACAATTTTTTTCCGTGTTTGTCAATAGAATTTTGCATCATTTTGTGGCTTAATTATAATAAGGGCACCAAACTAACTATTATCAAGGAGGAAATCACTATGAAAAAATTGTTTGCAATGCTTCTGATCCTGGTGATGATGTTCACCCTGACTGCCTGCGGCGGCGACACTGGTAACACCGGCAACACCGGCAACACCGGCGGCGACACCGTAAGCCAGGAAGATACCAACAAGGTCGACAGCATCACCACCGCCAACTGGCAGTCCGTGGTCAAGGAAAAGTTCAGCGTGGATGTGACCCTGCCGTCCGGTTGGGCCATCAAGAACGCACAGGTTATGAGCGGCGGCAAGGGCGTCAAGCTGACCTTCACCCCCGACACCGCAACCGATCTGGCCGCTTTCGCAAAGACCGTGTACGATGCCTGCGACGCAGCTTCCGACAAGATGGCTGACATGACCAGCGGCAACACTGAGTACAAGTCCTTTGAAGAGGCAGACACCTCCAAGGGCCTGAAGCTCCGCTACTACATCACTGCTGACGATTTCGTGAAGGTGAACCTGTATCAGAACCGCAACGTGATCGAGATGACCCTGTCCAGATAATTTTCTGTACACGGTACGGACATCTGTGGAGTATCAACGATGAAAACAAGAGTAAAGGTCGCCATCCAGATGAAACCCCGGAACGTGCCGGGATGGCCGTGTATCAACTATGATTACGACAAAGAACTGCTCCGGATCACCGGTCCGCTCTTTGCGCGTAACCCGGAGATCGATTTCGATCTCTGCAAATACACCAGTTTGGATGCGGCAAAAGCAGATTACGAACGGGATCTGAAAAACTACGACGGTGTGCTGGTGCTGATGATGACCAACTGGACCCGGTTGGATCAGTTCTATATTCAGCAGTCCCGGACCGGCCTGCCGGTGATCGTGGCCGACGTGCCATACTGCGGCAGCGGCGGCATGTTGGAAGTGACCAGCCCCACCATCCGCAGCGGCGGATTCCCGGTGCCTATGGTAGCATCGCTGAACTACAACGACATCGCAGATGCGGCGGCGTTGTTCGGCGTAATCAAGAAGATG
>JAFTRF010000097.1 GCA_017462405.1 Clostridia bacterium
CAGCTTCAGCACACGCAGCGTCTGCTTGTTGATGCGCTCCATCGAACGGAGCAGCGGGGTCTTCTTGTCCAGCGCTTCGCCGCCGTAGGAGCAGAATGCCGTGGGGATGCACAGCGTATTGTCCTTGATAAAGGCATAGGAGGTCGGGTCCCACGCGGTGTAGCCGCGGGCTTCAAAGGTCGCGCGCAGACCGCCGGACGGGAACGACGATGCGTCGGATTCGCCCTTGACCAGTTCCTTGCCGGAAAATTCCATGATGATCTGACCGTCTCCCACCGGGCTGATGAAGCTGTCGTGCTTCTCAGCGGTGATGCCGGTCATGGGTTGGAACCAATGGGTAAAATGGGTCGCACCGTGTTCCAGCGCCCAATCCTTCATGGCATTGGCCACCACATTCGCCAGTGCCAGATCCAAATGCTTGCCGTTTTTAATGGTGCGCTGCAGCGACTTATAAGTCTCCCTGGGGAGCTTGGCCTGCATTGTCTTGTCGTCGAATACCAGCGAACCAAAGCACTCCGTTACAGTGTTCATCGTTACTGTCCTCACAATTCTTTCGGTTCCGGCGGATCAGACGCCCGCCTTGTTCCTTTTCGGTAAAAATCATTTCCATTATATATCACGGTCGTACATTTGTCAAACCTTTTCGGTTCGTCAAAATCGCCGGATTTCTCCCCCTTTCCCCCTTGTTTTTTGAAGTTGGCGCTTTTCCGGCGATATGGGGAGTTTTTCTGTTTTTGGTGTAGTTTCTTGTTTTTCGCGGAAAAACGGCGCAGAACGGATTTACGTGCGTATTTCAGGTATTTGTGTAGGGGCGGCAACCTGCCGCCCGGCATCTATGCACACAAACAACCCCCGACAAATGTACCAAACTCACGGGCGGCAAATTGCCGCCCCTACAAAAAATCCGCCCTCCGGAATGGAGAGCGGATTTCTGCGTCTTATTCGAGTTCGAATGCGCCGGTATACAGCTGATAATATTTGCCCTTCTGGGCGATCAGCTCGGTGTGGCTGCCGCGCTCGATGATGCGGCCCTTTTCCAGCACCATGATGACGTCGGAGTTGCGGACCGTGGACAGGCGGTGCGCGATGACGAACACGGTGCGGCCCTTCATCAGCGAATCCATGCCCCGCTGCACGATGGCTTCGGTACGGGTATCGATGGAGGAGGTCGCTTCGTCCATGATCATGACGGGCGGATCGGCCACAGCCGCACGGGCGATGGCGATCAGCTGGCGCTGACCCTGCGACAGGTTGGCGCCATTGCCGGTAAGCATGGTCTTGTAGCCCTGCGGCAGACGGGTGATGAAGTCATCGGCACCCACCAGACGGGCAGCCTCGACGCACTGGCGGTCGGAGGCATCCATGTTGCCGTAGCGGATGTTGTCCATGACGGTACCGGTGAACAGGTTGGTTTCCTGCAGCACTACACCCAGCGAACGGCGCAGGTCCTCCTTTTTGATCTTGTTGATGTTGATGCCGTCGTAACGGATCTTACCGTCGGCAATGTCGTAGAAGCGGTTGATCAGGTTGGTGATGGTGGTCTTACCGGCACCGGTCGCACCAACGAATGCCACCTTCTGGCCCGGTTCTGCATAAACGCACACATCGTGCAGGACCATCTTTTCCGGCACATAACCGAAGTCCACATGATTCAGCCGTACATCGCCCTTCAGCTCGGTATAGGTCACGGTGCCGTCGGCCTTGTGCGGATGACGCCATGCCCAGATGCCGGTGCGCAGATCCGTCTCGACCAGCTTGCCGTCCTCACGCTTGACGTTGACCAGCGTGACGTAGCCGTTGTCTTCCTCCGGCTCCTCATCCAGCATCATAAAGATACGATCCGCACCGGCCAGTGCCATGATGACGGAGTTGACCTGCTGGGACACCTGGCTGACGTTGCCGCAGAACTGCTTGGTCATGTTCAGGAACGGGACCACGATACTGATGTCCAATGCCAGACCGCTGATGGACAGATTCGGCACATTCAGATGCAGCAGCACACCGCCGGTCAGTGCGACCAGCACATACAGCGTGTTGCCGATGTTGTTCAGAATCGGCATGAGCATATTGGCAAACTGGTTGGCCAGCCGCGCATCCTCGCACAGCGCATCGTTGATCTTGTCGAAGTCGGCCTTGCTGGCTTCCTCGTGGCAGAAGACCTTGACGACCTTCTGGCCGTTCATGATCTCCTCGATGTAGCCCTCGGTCTTACCGATGGCCTGCTGCTGACGGACGAAATATTTGGCAGAGTTGCCGCCGACCTTCTTCACGACATACAGCATGGCGAACACGCCCAGCATGACAACCGCCCACATCCACACGCTGAACCACAGCATGACGGATACAACGGTCACGACGGTCACGATGGCCGTGATCACGTTCGGCAGGCTCTGGGAAATCATCTGGCGCAGGGTGTCGATGTCGTTGGTGTAATGCGACATGATGTCGCCGTGGTTGTGGGTATCAAAATACTTGATGGGGAGATTCTGCATCTTTGCAAACATCCGCTCCCGCATCTTCCGCAGGAAACCCTGCGTCAGGATGGCCATCATCTGGTGCCATACGATGTTGGACACCAGCGACAGTACATAAATGACCGCCAGCATACCCACGACTTCCAGAATTTCCGGCTGGGCTGCTGCCCAGTCGCCGGAAGTCTGATATTTTTCGACGATGGTCATGATGTTCTGCATGAAAATGCTGGGGATCGAGCCGACAACGGCACAGAACAGGATACACGCGATGGACAACGGAAGCATCACCGGATAAAATTCAAACAGCATCTTGACCAGCCGGGCCATCGTACCCTTGCGGGCCTTGGGACGCTTGCCGTTGGGGGGCATTTTATTCGCCATCGTTGTCACCTGCCTTATTCTGAGAAGTATAGACCTCGCGATAGATCTCGCTGGTCTTCAGCAGCTCGTCGTGGGTGCCTACGGCGGTAATGTAGCCGCCATCCATGACGATGATCTTGTCTGCATCCTGCACAGAGGAAATACGCTGTGCAATGATGATCTTGGTGGTGGTCGGGATGAACGCCTTGAACGCGGCGCGGATGAGCGCATCGGTCTTGGTGTCCACGGCGCTGGTAGAGTCGTCGAGGATCAGCACCTTGGGCTTTTTCAGCAGCGCACGGGCAATACACAGACGCTGGCGCTGACCGCCGGACACGTTGGTACCGCCCTGCTCGATGTACGTATCGTAGCCGTCGGGGAAGGTCTGGATGAATTCATCCGCCTGTGCCAGCCGGCAAGCCTCAATCATCTGTTCGTCGGTAGCATCGGGATCGCCCCAGCGGAGGTTTTCCTTGATGGTACCGGAGAACAGCACGTTCTTCTGCAGCACCACGGCCACCTGATCGCGCAGCGACTGGACACTGTAATCCCGTACATCCAGACCGCCGACCTTCACCACACCCTCGGTGGTGTCGTACAGACGGGGAATCAGCTGGATCAGGCTGGACTTGGACGAACCGGTACCGCCGATGATGCCCACGGTTTCGCCGGATCTGATGTGGAGATTGACGCCCTCCAGCACCATCTTCTCGGCATCTTTGCTGTACTTGAAGCTGACGTTTTCGAAGTCGATGGAGCCATCCTTCACTTCGTGGACGGGGTTGATGGGATCCTGCAGCGTGCTTTCCTCGTCAAGCACCTCCACCAGACGGCGGGCGGCCTCCACGGCCATGGTCAGCATCACGAAGATCATGGACAGCATATTCAGGCTCATCAGCACCTGGAAGCCATAGGTCAGCATAGCCGACAGCTGGCCGACATCCATTGCCGCACCCTGCGTTGTGATGATCAGATAGGAGCCGACAAACTGTACGGTCAGCATATTCATGTTAATGC
>JAFTRF010000004.1 GCA_017462405.1 Clostridia bacterium
AGAAGGAATACCTGTCCTCCATCAAGGGCGTGGCACTGGGTTCCGACGCATTCTTCCCCTTCGGTGACAACATCGAGCGCGCCCACGCCAGCGGTGTGTCCTACATCGCCCAGCCCGGTGGCTCCATCCGTGACGATCTGGTCATCGACACCTGCAATAAGTACGGCATGGTGATGGCCTTCACCGGTATGCGTCTGTTCCACCATTGATGCATTAGAAAGGAAGCATAAGCTATGATTCTGATGGTTGTCGGCGGTGGCGGCCGTGAACACGCCATTATCCGCAAGCTCCGGGAAAATCCGGAAGTCACCAAGATCTACGCACTGCCCGGCAACGGCGGCATCGCCGCAGATGCCGAGTGCGTGAACATCGGTGCAAAAGACATTGACGGCATTGTAAAGTTTGCCGTAGAAAATAAAATTGATTACGCCGTGGTTGCCCCGGACGATCCGCTGGTGCTGGGTGCCGTGGATGCGCTGAATGAAAAGGGCATCCCTTGCTTTGGTCCCAACGCACTGGCCGCCCGCATCGAAGGCAGCAAGGTGTTTTCCAAGAATCTGATGAAGAAGTACGGCATTCCCACCGCTTCTTATGAAGTGTTCCAGAATGCCGAGGATGCGCTGGCTTATCTGGCCACCGCAGAGATGCCCATCGTCATCAAGGCCGATGGTCTGGCACTGGGCAAGGGCGTTATTATTGCCAACACCCGCGAAGAGGCTTTCGCCGCCGTCCACTCCATGATGGAGGACAAGGTGTTCGGTGACAGCGGTTCCCGCGTGGTCATCGAGGAATTCCTGACCGGTCCCGAAGTGTCCGTGCTGTCTTTCACCGACGGCGAGACCGTGGTGCCCATGGTGTCTTCCATGGACCACAAGCGTGCCCACGACAACGACGAGGGTCTGAACACCGGCGGTATGGGCACCATCGCCCCCAACCCCTACTACACCCCCGCTGTGGCCGAGGAGTGCATGAACACCATTTTCCTGCCCACCATCCGCGCCATGCAGGCCGAGGGCTGTCCGTTCAAGGGCTGCCTGTACTTCGGTCTGATGATCACTCCCAAGGGTCCCAAGGTCATCGAGTACAACTGCCGCTTCGGTGATCCCGAAACGCAGGTCGTGCTGCCCCTGCTGAAAACCGACCTGCTGACCGCTATGATGGCTACCACCAACGGCACTCTGAAGGACACCAAGATCGAATTTTCCACCGGTTCTGCCTGCTGCGTGATCATGGCTTCCAACGGCTATCCGCAGAAGTACCAGTCTGGTTTTGAACTGACCATTCCGGCCGACATTGCAAAGAATGTGTACATTGCCGGTGCCAAGCTGGACAACGGCGTGCTGAAGACCGCCGGCGGCCGTGTGCTGGGTGCAACCGCTACGGCAGACAACCTGCCCGAAGCCATCACCGCCGCTTACAAGCTGGTGGAGAACATCCATTTCGACAATGCCTACTATCGTCACGACATTGGCGCACGCGCCCTGCGTGCCCTCAAGGAGGACTGATTACCATGGTATATCGCGTATATGTTGAAAAGAAGCCCGGTCTGGACAACGAAGCCCGTGGTCTGCTGAACGAGGCCAAGAATCTGCTGGGCATCGAGACGCTGGAAAACGTCCGCCTGTTCAACCGCTACGACGCAGAAAAGATTTCTGCCGAGTTGTTTGATTATTCCGTCAAGACCGTATTTTCCGAGCCGCAGCTGGACATTGCATCCGCTGAAATTTCCCTGCCCGGTGCATACGTGTTCGCTGTGGAAGCTCTGCCCGGTCAGTTTGACCAGCGTGCCGACTCTGCCGCACAGTGCATCCAGATCATTTCGCAGGGCGACCGCCCCCTCATCCGCACCGCCAAGGTGTATGCCCTGTACGGCGAACTGACCGATGCACAGATCGCTGAATTTAAGAAATACGTCATTAACCCGGTGGAGTGCCGTGAAGCCGCACTGGACATTCCGGAAACGCTGGCCATCCAGTACGACATCCCCACCTCCGTGGCGACGCTGGACGGTTTCATCCAGCTGGACCGCGATGGTCTGGACGCTTTCGTGAAGCAGTACGGTCTGGCCATGGACCTGGACGACATCACCTTCTGCCAGTCTTACTTCAAGACCGAGGATCGTGACCCCACCATCACCGAGATCCGCATGATCGACACCTACTGGTCCGACCACTGCCGCCACACCACCTTCGGCACCATCATGGACGATGTGACCTTCGAGGACAAGCTGCTGCAGGAAACCTATGACGAGTATCTGGCGACCCGTGCAGCACTGAACCGCACCCACAAGCCTATTTGTCTGATGGATCTGGCGACCATCGCCGTGAAGCACCTGCGCGCCAACGGCAAGCTGGACAAGCTGGATGAGTCCGAGGAAATCAACGCCTGCACCGTGAAGATCGACGTCACTGTGGACGGCGTGAAGGAGCCTTGGCTGCTGCTGTTCAAGAACGAGACCCACAACCATCCCACCGAGATCGAGCC
>JAFTRF010000098.1 GCA_017462405.1 Clostridia bacterium
TACATTCCCCTGAAATGCGCAAAAATATCCCCTCTCCGAAGAGAGGGGAAGGTTTTACGTCTCAGTACGGAATCCTTCGAAGATAAACAGTTCAAACGCATCCCGTGCGGCATCCAGTTCCTGCTGGGACTGGATGGTCCATGTCACGCTCAACGCACCGAACAGCCGGCAGGCCAGCACACGGGACAGGTTGTGCTTGTTTTTGTGGTTGTAAGCAATGAAATCCGGCTTTGCCATGAAATTCAGCAGCAGATAATGCACGATGGTCTGCACCAGCGACTCGCGCTTGTCAGGCTTGCTGAAACAGGACGAAAGCTGACCTCTGATGACCTCCGGTCGGTTTTTCCGGTACCACATGACTATACGGGGGTCAAAAGATTCCACGCAATACGGGCCGTTGTAGGCCGCAATCAGCGGGTCCGAATGTCCGCAGACCTCGGAGGCTTTTTCATGTCCCTTGATCTCGATGATCAGCGGAACCTTGCCGTTTACCAGTGCCAGCACATCGGACAACAGCGGGATCGTGGCTTCCGAACCGCACAGACGGTACTGCTGCAGTTCGTCCCATGTGCAGTCCCGTACCTTGCGGTCTGCACCGCAGACGCGCAGCAGCGTCTCATCGTGGAAAACCACCGGGACCCGGTCCTTGGTCAGCTGCACATCGAATTCGAGTCCGTAGCCGTTCTCCACGGCTTTTTTGAATGCTGCCATGGAGTTTTCCGGTGCGTCAGTTTTATTGTCGTACAGGCCTCTGTGGGCGTAATAAACACCATGTAATGCCGACATATCCGGCCGCCGCAGCCGGGGACAGATGGCTGCCAGATACAGCACCGCCAGCACGAGCAGTACACCAATCACATACCACATTTGTTGTTATCCTCCCGGATCAATCGTCCACGTCAAAGTTTTCCAGCAGGCTCTTTTTGGCTTCCGGCTTCACGTCGCCGTGCTTGACCAGCATCATGGTCACGATAGCGCACACCGTGAAGAAAATGGAATACGGAAACAGCGTATCGTACGAGATGTGTTCAATCAGCAGACCGGATGCGATGGGCGTGAAAATCTGTGCCGACATGGAGAAGGTGTAATACAGGCCCGTGTATTTACCAATGTCGCTGGCTTTGCTCATTTCCACGACCATCGGCAGCGAATTGACGCTGACAGAGGCCCAGCCGATACCGATCATCGCAAAGAAGATATTGGCCGTAAAGTGATACGTCGGATAGAAAAACATGGATACAAAACTGGTCATCATCAGTGCCAGACCGATGATGATGGTCTTTTTGCGGCCGATTCTGGCGGAAACCGTGCCGATGGGCACATAGCTGATGATGGCAGCCACGGTAGCAACCATCAGACAGTCCGCATAACCGCCGCCCTCCATGCCCCACACCGTGACCCAGTAGCGGGAGAAAGTCGTGGTCAGTGCATTGTAAGCCGTGAACCACAGGAAAATAGATACCAGAATCAGATTCAGGCTGCGCTGTACATCGCGGGGCAGCTTGCCGGAGACTGCCGCGGGAGTGGTGGTGTCCTCGTCCTCATCGTCGGGATATTCTGCCGCAATCTGCTCGGACCGCTTCTTTTCGCGGATAGTGATCAGCAGCACAACGACGGCCAGAACCATAATAAATGCGACACCGACAAAGACCGCCGTATAGTCGGGACGGTCGCCGTCCGGTACCAGCATGGAAATCAGTGCCAGCGTATATACACCACCGACGGCACCCATCAGGTTGATGATGGCATTGGCTCTGGAGCGCAGGGGCTTGGGCGTCAGGTCGGGCATCAGTGCCACCGCAGGCGAACGATAACTTGCCATCGCCAGCAACGTGAATGCCAACACGGTGATGAACATCCAGAAGTTGGTATTCTGATCGGCTACCGGCAGCAGCATCATCAGCGCCACAGCTACCGCCGTACCGGCAATGATGAAGGGCGTGCGCTTGCCCAACGGGGTGCGGACCTTGTCGGACAGACCGCCGATCAGCGGCAACAGGAAGACGGCCAGCACGTTGTCGATGGCCATGATGGCACCGATAGCGGTTTCTCCCAGGTCGAAGCTGTTCTGCAGAATCAGCGGCACGATGTTGTCATACATCTGCCAGAAAGCGCTGATGGACAGAAAAGCCAGTCCGATGAAGAATGTGCGTTTGTAGTTGAGTTTCATGAGGTTGCTCCTTTCAAGCGACGGGTTTAATGGCGTTCGTCTGTATTTGCAAAGCACTCGCAGAAGCGTGCGGCAAAAGCCGGCGGCTCTCCGAATGCATACAAATGGGAAGTTTCCCCAAATGCGCTGATGCGGAAGGAGGCGATGCCTTCCTCTCTCTCCTCCGTAACGATCGTGGTTACAGAGCTGGGCAGGGCGCAAAATCCATGCCACAGCACCATCGGTGAAGCGTGGATCAAATGACTCAAAAATACGCATTCCACACCGAAGTGACAGAAAAATACAATGGTATCATTATTGGGATGAATCGCTTTGTAGCAATAGCCGGATCGCTCGTAGCCGTGACGCGCCAACAGGCGGTCCAGTTCCCGTACGACCCGCAGGTATTCGTTCCGGACTCCGCCTTCTTCCATGACCGGGTGATTCCACCATGTGTCCTTGGAGAAAAACGGTTCCCATGCCGTCCATGCCGACGGCCACCAGTCCCACGTGGAACCCTTGCGCTCCGGGCGGTCCGGGCGGTAAATCGGCGCATCAAATTCCCGGAGCCAGTCACATTCCACCGCTGTTTTGCCGACTTTTTGCAAGGTCACATTGGCGGTATCTTTGGCCCGGCCCAGCGGAGATACATAGTATGCCACCGCAGGGACGTCTTTCAGCCGTTCTGACAGATATTCCGCTTCCCGCCAGCCTTTCTCGGTCAGCGAATCCTTGCTGTACAGCGGGTCAGCGTGTCTGATGATCAAGATTTTCAAAACAGATTCCCTCCTGCACCATCATCTCCATATATTCTCTATGGCACCACAATGCCCGATCATATTCATTTGCGCGGATCCCAACAAGAGCAGCGCAGTCAGAATCAACAGGATGGCCTGTAGCTTCCACGTCCATTTGACCCATTTTCCGTAGCTGACTCCGGTCAGTCCCAGACTGATGAGCAGTACCGGATTTGTGGGATACAGTACGTTGGAAAAGCCGTCACCGAATGCAAAAGCGGAAATCATCACCTGCGGAGACTCCAGACCGTAAGTCAAAGGCGTCAGCAGCGGAATCAGCAGAAAAGCCTTGGCCGAGCCAGAGCTGATGAAGAAGTTTGCCAACATGACCAGCAGATAAATGAACAGGATCCGCACCCCCACCGACAGACCTTCTGCCGCTGTCAGTGCATAATGCAGAACCGTGTCCATAATATGCCCCTCTGTCATGGTGTACTGAATGGAATTGGCCATGAGAATCATCAGTACGGCCGGCAGGATGCTGAGAATACCGTTGATGAAGTGTTTGCCCAACACCGGAGCGGTCATCCCGGACAGGCTGACCGCAGCTGCTCCGGCCACCAGAAATGTTATGGTCACGATGACCATCGTCAGGCTCTGCAGGAATGTAAAGTATGCCGAACTGAACACCACAAGGAATCCTGTCAGCAGTACCGCCGCAAAGCAGAGCAGTCCCCGATCCATCGCAGAATTTTTCGTAAACTCCGCGATCAGCCGTCCGGGATTCAGCGGTTTTTCGATTTTTTTCGCATGGAAATATACAAACAGCGTGATCACCGGATAAATCAGTACAAATACCAGCAAGCGGAACCCCATACCGGAAAACATCGGCAATCCAGCCAGTTCCTGTGCGACACCTACGGTAAAGGGGTTGCACACGCCGGAAGCAAAGCCGCAGCCGATGGCCAGCAGGCTCATGCCCAGACCGGTCAGTTCGTCCCAGCCCAACGCAACAGCCAGACTGACCACGATGGGTACCAGCGGAACGCATTCTTCAAACGAACCGATGAATGCGCCCATCGACATAAAAAACAGAATGATCAGTGCCATCAGCAGGTAGCGTTGTGTACCGTAATGATGCACCAGTTTGTCCAGCATATACTTCATCAGGCCGCTTTTGTCCAGTGCATTGAATACACCGCCTACCACCAGCAGAAATGCGATGACGCCCAGCACCGTTCCGCCGCCGGAAGCCCCCAGCGCCAGCACTGGAGACAGCAGCCATTTCCAGAACGGCAGACCGCCCTCCACCGGTGTATAGCTGCCGGGCACGATTTCGCTCATGCCCCCGGCATTGATCACCCGGTCATATGTACCGCCGGGAACCAGCCACACCGCCGCATAGGTCAGACACATCAGCACAAACAGAATCAGCAGCGATGTGATGAATGTTTTCGCACTGATGCCAAGTCCTTTGGGCGCTTGTTTTTCCTGTGACATTCGGATACCTCCAGATTGCAATGAATAATTATATGTCCGGGTCGTCCTTCAGCAGCCGCAATGTGTAGGGGTCCTGTGCGCCACGAAAGAACTTGTCCAGCACAGCAAGGTAAAGTGCGTTCTCGTCTGTGGCTTGTGCAAACAATGTCATGGACGAGCGCAGCTTGAGATCATCCGGGCGCCCCATCACCTGCCGGGGATCGCTGCAGTCCAGATCGAGCAACGCGCGGCAGATTTCATCCAGATGGCCACCGAGATACGGATGCGCCAGATAGGATTTTGCTTCGCTGAGGTTTTCAATGCCGTAAAATTCCGACATATCGCTTCTCCCCAGCCCTTTCAGCTGCGGGAAGATGTACCACATCCAATGGGTTCGCTTGCGGCCGTTGCGGATTTCCGACAGCGCCCGCTCGTAAGCCTGCTGATGCGCCCGGACAAACCGGGATAAATCATAAAGCTGCATAATGCTGCTCCTTTGCAATGTGTGTGGATTTATTTTTTACACAGAACTACGATACCCGCAATGATACACACGATACCAAACACATATACGGGCCAGTATACCGCCGAAGCCAGAATGATGAAATCCATAAAAGCCGGGAAGCCATACACCGGCGGTGCCGGTGTCCCGCGAAATCCGGTAATGGCGGCAAAAATACCGCAGAACAGCATCGTGCCAAACGGCAGGATGCCGAGGCAGATCAGAATCAATCCGGTCCATGTACGTTTGTTCATTGTTTTTCCTCCATTTATGTTTTTATTTCTGAAATCATCCCGATCATCAGCCACCGGGACGATTGCCTGTACTGCATTGGACCGCAACCCCGTCCGCATTGAACGAGATGAAGAAAAGCACTTCCGGCGAGGTACCGAGGAACCCCTTCCGTGGTTCCTTGATGGTGTAGCCACATCGACAGTTCCGGTACAGACCGTCGGTGTCTGCGGGCTTACCGATGCAATCAAACGAACCGTATTGATCGATAATTTCAGCCGATGTCTTGCCGAGAAAATCATCTTCGTTGTATTTGGCGGTATTGCAGCCCGTAAAAAGCAGGATACAAACCGCACAAAGGAGCATTGCAATCAGTTTTCGGTTCATAGGACGCTCCTTTCACTGATTCGTTGTAAAATTTACACGCCGTAGTGAATCATATACTTTCCCCGCTCGATGGCTTGCTGTATCAGCATGGCCAATGCAGTCAACCGCGGATCACACAGATACCGCTTGTCCGAACATACGACATCAAGCAATCCGGGCAATGAATACGGCGGAATAATGGTAATTCCCCACCGGGAAAGGGCTTTCTGCGGATGCAGTATATGTGGAGCATATACATTGAACGTATCGATATGCAGAAGCGCATCCCACCAGTCATTCATATACACATCATCGTCGATGGCAACACAATGATATTTTTCGGGGGTATACGGTGTATAATCCCGTTTTCTGTCGAAATTCTCAATAATGCCGAATTCCGTTTTGATCATAGGTTGCTTTATCACCTTTCTGTATTATACCTTTGAATTCCTTATTTGCCATGTACCTCAAGCAGTCCGTCTGCGATTTCATATGGACGGGCATTATTTCTCAATCAAACGAACCGCTACGCGATAACTGTCGTTGTCCCACGTTCCGTCCGAAGTATCCGTGTACTCGTGTTCAAACTTAAACTCTTCACCCACGCGGAGATCGACTACTTGTGTTCCGTTATCAAAGCCGTATCCATGACCTAAATCAATTACATATCGCGCACCGCAAATACATCCGGCGTCGTCCATGATATATTCCAAAAAAGTCATTGGTAATAGTCTGGGGTTTTCTGCGTGGTGATCGAACGAAGCCTTTCCGCATCGTCCAACAATTCTGAATTCCTTTTCCATGATTGATTATGCGTTCCTTTCTTATTGCTGTACTTGTCAACCGTTTTTCCGGCTCAACAGCACGACCGTCTCCACATGATGCGTATGCGGGAACATATCCACCGGCTGAATTTTGCGGACTTTATACCCGTTCTTCGACAGGAACATCAGATCTCGTGCCAGCGTTTCCGGGTTGCACGATACATATACGATCCGGTCCGGCGCCAGCGTCAATACCGACGACAAAAACTTCCGGTCACTGCCTGCGCGTGGCGGATCCATAAACACCACATCGGCGTGTTCGCCGTTACGGGCCATGTCCTCCATGAATTCCCCCGCATCCCCGGCGAAAAACTGCGCATTCTCCAGCCCGTTGGCCTTGGCATTGACCTTGGCATCCTTGACGGCATCCGTATTAACTTCCACACCGATGACGGACTTTGCATGCTTTGCCGCAATCAGTCCGATGGTGCCAATGCCGCAATATGCGTCAATCACCGTCTCCTTGCCGGTCAGACCGGCATATTCCACAGCCTTGCCGTACAGTACCTCCGTCTGTACCGGATTGATCTGATAGAACGAGCGGGCCGAAATCCGGAACCGGCAGCCGCACAGGATGTCCTCGATTTTACCGGGACCGTACAGCACTTCCTCCCGCTCCCCCAGCACCATACTGGTTTTTGCATCGTTGATGTTCTGCACGATGGTGGTGATTTCGGGATGCTTTGCCAGCAATGCCGTCACGAAATCCTTTTTCGCCGGGAACGCAGCCTTGCCGGTCACCAGCACCACCATGATCTCATTGGTAGCAAAGCCCCTCCGCACCAGTACATGACGCAGGAAACCTGCACCGGTATCCTCGTTGTACGGCAGCAGCTTGAACGACCGCAACATACTGCGGATGGTGACGATAATCTTATCCGCCGCACGGTCTTCGATCATGCAGTCATCCACCGATACGATGCGGTGCGTACCCGACTGATACACGCCGGAAATGATTTTGCCGCCGCGGGTCATACCGAATGCAGCCTGTACCTTGTTGCGGTAATGATATGGGTCGTCCATGCCGATGATTTCACCCACGTGTCCGAACCGACCCAGCAGCTTGACTTCCAGCGCCTGTTTCCACTGCAACTGACGTTCGTAGGACAGGTTCTGCATCTGGCATCCGCCGCATTTCTTATACAGCGGGCATTGATCTTCGGTGCATTCTGCCGGCTTGGGGGATTCGTCGTGCGGTTCTGCAGGCTTCCGGGCATTCCGCCGGTTGTTGTGTTCGTTCCACCAAGCCTCCTTGCGGGTCTTGTTTGTCTCTTGCTTCATCGGGGTATTCCTCCTGTGAACGCATCTCTTGCGCTTTGGTTCCTCATGATTGTTCTTACTTTTTCCATTATATACTGAAATTCGCTCCGGGGCAAGTGTTTTCTCAGAAAAACCGCCGGTGTACATACACCGGCGGCATTTTTACAGCAATATAGGTTCAATCTGACGACCATCCAATGCGGCAAGCAGCGTTTCTTCGATGCGGTCAAAGTCCGCAATGGCCGAATTGGGTTTCAGCTGCGGTGCATCCTGCTTCAGCGGCACAAAATAATAATGCCGCCGGTTCATCAGCGCACCGATGTTGGCCGCTGAACCGCTGAGTGCATCGTTGGTAGACAAGGCCAGCACCACCGGACGCCCGCCGCGCAGATGCGATTTTACAGCCAGCGTGACCGGCGTATCAATGATGTTGTTGGCCAGCTTCGCCGCTGTATTGCCGGTACAGGGAGCCACCAGCATGATGTCCGTCAGCTTTTTGGGGCCGATGGGTTCGACTCCGGACAGGGTGCGAAGTACCCGTGTACCGGCAATCTCCTCCGCCCGCTGAATCCAATATGCTGCCGTACCGAAGCGGGTGTCCTCCCCGGCGGCATGAAACGAAAAGATGGGCAGGATCTTCCACCCCTGTGCAGCCAGCTTTTCCATTTGTGTAAATGCTTTTTCGAACGTACAGTAGGAGCCGGTCACGGCAAATCCGATGGTACGATCACGCAACGGGAATCATCCCTTTCTTGTGGATTACCGGAGCATCCGCATATAACGCAGGATGACCTGACGCATAATCTCCCCGGCGGTGCGCGGTGCTGCCTTACCGGGCAGTCCCGGTGCAGAGATGACCGTCACACCGAAGTTTTTTGCTGCCGCAAAGTCAATGCCGTACGGCGCAGATGCCAGCTCGATGTAGATAGCATCCGGGGCGCAGAGCTCCAATGTAGCCGCATCAAATACCGTTGCCGGGATGGTATTGAAGATGAACTGATATGTGCCGCTGTCCCGGATGCGTTCCGTCTCTACCGCCTGCCAGCCCTGTGCCTGAATTTCCGCCAGATCCCGCGATTTCCGGGCAGCAACCGCAACCCGTGCCCCGAATGCACTCAGCAGACGCGCCAATACCCGGCCGATGCGGCCATAGCCTGCCACCAGACACCGCGCACCGCACAAGGTGATGTCCGATTCTGCCATTGCAATCTGCAGTGCACCTTCGGCAGTCGGAACAGCATTGCGGACGGAAAATTCTTCCTCGGCGGCATAATCGATCATCCGTACCGAGCGCCATGCTTCACTGCCGGGACAGCTGTTCCGCATCCCGCAGAAGACCATTTTTGTTTGCAACAGTTCTGCCAGTCCGTCATCCAGCAAAATATCCTGCCCGGCATACGGTGCAAACAACCGGTTGCCGTCCCGCGAGACTGGCAACGGCAGAATGACCGCATTGCACCGGGACAACGCTTCCGGCATACTGCATTTACGGACAACGCCCGGCAGTGCGTACCGTTCAAAACCTGCGGCATATACAAAGTCCCCGCCCATGGCCAGCGCGGATGCCAGATGGGCGCTCCGCAGATCACCGCCCAGTACCGCATAATGATTGATCGTATTCATGTATGATACCGTCCCTTTCCGTTTGATCCGATGGTATTGTATCTTATGCAGACGGAATGCATTCCGTGAAAGAGGCAAAAAAATTTCCAGATTTTTTGAAAAAGCTATTGACAAACGAAATGGGCTATGCTATACTAAGCACCGTCGAAAGGACATGGGGGTATAGCTCAGCTGGGAGAGCGCTTGAATGGCATTCAAGAGGTCAGCGGTTCGATCCCGCTTATCTCCACCATGAAAAAACCGCATCGGTAAGCCAAATTTGGTCGCCGGTGCGGTTTTTGTATTTATACATCAGAAACAATTTAGAAACAACGGAGGTAGCTGTCTACACCCGACCATCGGCTCAGAAATCTGTCGTTGTTTTTTGGAGGACGAAAAAAGGACGGATATTTGCCATGAAAATTGTAAAGATTCGCATTTCCAATTATAAGTCATATAGCCCTTCTGGATGTGAAATTCCATTCACCGATATTACGGGCTTTATCGGCCCCAACAGTGCCGGAAAAACCAATATTCTGGAAGCATTGGATTGGTTCTTTCATCCTGCAAAACTTACAGATCCGTCCTTTTTCCACAAATCGAATACCGATGACCCTATTCACATTGATGTGACCTTTAAGTGTCCGGAAGTCGATTCCGAATATGCTGTTTGCAAGAAGCTGTTGTGTACGGAGAACGGTGAAATCACGCTTCGGCGCACTTATCGGTGGAGCGAAAATAAAAAACAAGCAGAGACCGACAAAGATTTCACTCCTACATTTATGTGGGAATATTGCGATTCCTACAAAGCGCTTGAATCTCCGACGGTCAAGCCTTCTACTGCCAAGAAATATGCAGGGGTCCCCGAAGATTTCCGAACTTCAGAAGAATATCGTTTTTTTGTGGATAAAGTTGGCGATACGGTATCATCAGAAGCAAACTTTTCGGCAATGGTGTCTGCCTTCATTTTAAACAGCAGCTACGAGGAATTGAAACAGAATCGTGTGATCCAGTGGAAGCCTGTTGATGAATCCAAGCTGCCCAAGGGTGCGAAAGACTTTATTAAGAGCCTGCCTATTCCGGAATATCTTTACTTACCGGTTGAGTATTCTGTGACGGATGAATTATCTGCGAAAAAAGGAACTCGGTTTTCTTCGATTATGAGCTCTCTCATGGACGATATTAATGAAGAAAACCGCACACAGAAACAGAAAGACTTTGAAAATCTGTTACAGCAAATTGAACGATACAGCGAAAAGTATCTTGACTTGCCGCTACAACGCATTAACGACATACTTGGCACACCTTCGACGCAATGGAATTTTACCGGGGCCTCTATAAATATCCAACGTAAAGAGGTTGATATGGAGAACGCATTAAAACCGGAATGGAAACTCTCCGTTGATGACGGTTTTTGCTCTGACATAAGTACCAAGGGTAGCGGAATGCAGCGAATCGCGCTGCTTCAGATGTTGCAGACCTATATTGATATGTGTCCTGCCAAACAGAGTTCCTACCGAAAAATCATTTTGGCCATTGAAGAACCAGAATTGTATCTGCATCCCCCCTATAGACGTTCGCTGTATAATGTGTTTCGTGAAATTAAAGACCGCATCCAAGTGTGCTATACAACGCACGACCCCATTTTTGTCCAAATGGAGTATTTTGACGAAGTTCGTCTTGTTTGCAAGAAATCTCCGTCAGAGAGTACCGTCTATTATACGGACTGGAGTCTGTTTGAGGGCGATGAATGGAAGGATTTTTTCAAAAGCAGGACTTAGCAGGAAGCCAAGCGAGATCTGTTGTACAGCAAATGCACCCAGAAACAAAATGAAGGTTTTTTTGCGGATAAAGTCATCTTAGTTGAAGGAAATACGGAAGGCTACGCTTTACCAATCTATTTTCGGAAAATGGGGTTTGACCTCGACGCAAGCAATACTGTTTTAATCGAATGCGGCAGCGTGGACAATATTAACCCAGTATGTAGGATATTTACGGCATTTCATATTCCGACCTA
>JAFTRF010000099.1 GCA_017462405.1 Clostridia bacterium
GTATTGGGTATGTATTCAAAAACTCATACCATAGTTTTCTCTCTTCCGGTGTCATATTTTTCCGAAGTTCTTTAGACGTTGATTTTAAGGTCGAGTATGTTTTCAGTTTTTCATATTTCATAAATTTTTTTGCTCCTTACCCGCAAATTTCCCTCACCGCCTGCACCAGTACCGCCATTTCTGCGGGGGTGCCGATGGTGATGCGGACATATTCACAGGTACGGGGTGCGCTGAAATAGCGTACCAGAACGCCCCGGTCTTTCAGCGCAAGGTACAGTGCTTCGCCGGACATTTTGGGCGGCCGGGCAAAAATGAAGTTTGCTGCAGAAGGCAGTACCTCAAAGCCCAGCCCGCGCAGGGCATCGGTCGTGGCTTTCCGGGTATCCATAATCTCCCGGCAATGATCCATATAATATTCGTTTTCGTCCACAGCAGCTTCCCCCGCCACCAGCGTCAGCCGGTTGATGCAGTAGGGGTTGGTGGAATATTTCAGCTTCGTCAGATCGGCAATCAGGTCCTTGTGACCGACCGCAAAGCCCAGCCGTCCGCCCGCCAGACAACGGGACTTGGAAAACGTCTGCACGACGAGCAGATTGTCGTATTTCTTCGTCAGCGGAATGCAGGATTCGCCGCCGAAGTCCACATAAGCCTCGTCAACCACGACGACGTGGTCCGGATTCCGGCGGATGACCTCCTCCAGCTCGTTCCGGGTGCGTGGCAGACCAGTCGGCGCGTTGGGATTTGCGATGACCACCATTCCCCCGGCGTTGTAATAATCCGCGGGGTCCAGCGTGAAGTCCGGCTTCAGCGGGATCACCCGTGCAGGAATTCCGTGCAGCTGCGCAAATACTTTATAGAAGCCGTAAGTGATATCAGCGAAGACCGCCGGCGTCTCCGGTCCGGCAAACGCCATGAACGCAAAATTCAGGCTGTCGTCGGAGCCGTTGGTGATGAACACGTTTTCCGGTTCCACATCCAGCAGGGCCGCCAGCTTTTTCGTCAGCACCTTGCACTCCGGGTCGGGGTACAGCCGCAGTTTTGCGGCTTCTCCGGCATTGACGGCCGCCAGTACCCCCGGCGACGGCGGATACGGCGATTCATTGGTGTTCAGCTTGATGTATTTCTTGTCCTGCGGCTGCTCACCGGGCACATAAGCCTCCAGCGATGCAAACCGGGATTGCATATATTTACTCATGGGATTCTCCTCATTCCTCCAGCCGTACGGTTGCACTGCGGGCATGGGCGGAAAGGCCTTCCTTCTCGGCGAAGAATGCCACATCATGGGCTACCTTTGCCAGTGCGCCCTTGGTGTCGTAGGTCTACTGTGTCTTTTTCACAAAATCGTCCACCGACAACGGGCTGGAGAAGCGCGCGGTGCCGCTGGTGGGCAGCGTGTGATTGGGGCCGGCAAAATAGTCGCCCAGCGCTTCGGGACAATGCTTGCCCATAAAGACCGAGCCGGCATGGCGGATCTCACTGAGGTAATCAAACGGATTGTCCACGCACAGTTCCAGATGCTCCGGCGCAATTTCATTGGCAATATCAATGGCTACATGGAGGTCGTCCGCAATGATGATCTTGCCGTTGCGGTCGATGGAGGTGCGAGCGATCTCTGCACGGGGCAGCAGCGGGATCTGGCGCTCCAGCTCATCGGACACGCCGCGTGCGAGGGTTTCGCTGTCCGTGACCAGTACGGCACTGGCCATTTTGTCGTGCTCTGCCTGCGACAGCTGATCGGCCGCCACGACCTTGGGATTGCAGGTGCCATCGGCCACCACCAGAATCTCACTGGGACCGGCGATCATATCAATGGATACCCGGCCAAAAA
>JAFTRF010000100.1 GCA_017462405.1 Clostridia bacterium
ATTTCCTGGCACAGCGCCACACACTCATTGCAGATGTGAACACCGGTTCCGGCGACCATAATACGCACCTGATCCTGCGTCTTACCGCAGAAAGAGCAGCAGGCGACCCGCTCTTTGCTTTCATCGTTACGGGACATGAAGATGACCCTTCCTTCCTTGTGTCAAAACTTATCGGTTGGTAATGACCCTGTCTACCAGACCGTACTCTGCGGCTTCCTGCGCCGTCATAAAGTTGTCACGGTCGGTATCCCGCTCGATGGTCTCCAGCGGCTTGCCGGTATTGGCGGCCAGGATCCGGTTGAGCCGATCCTTGACCCGCAGGATGTGTTCGGCCTGAATTTTGATGTCGCTGGCCTGACCCTGCGTGCCGCCCAGCGGCTGATGGATCATGATCTCGCTGTTGGGCAGTGCGTAGCGCTTGCCCTTGGCGCCGCTGGACAGCAGAAATGCGCCCATGCTGGCGGCCATGCCCATGCAGATGGTGGAAACATCGCACTTGATATACTGCATGGTATCGTAAATCGCCATGCCGGCCGTCACCGAGCCACCGGGGCTGTTGATATACAGGCTGATGTCCTTGGTGGGATCCTGTCCCTCCAGATACAGCAGCTGCGCCACCACCAGACTGGCAGATACGTCGTTGACTTCCTCGCACAGCATAATAATGCGGTCGTTCAGCAGACGGGAATAAATGTCGTAGGACCGTTCACCCCGGTTGGTCTGCTCGACCACAACAGGAACCAGACTCATAATTTACGCCTCCTGTCGATTTTGTCTTGTTACAAAAAACACTGCCCGGCAGGCCGCTCCGCAATGGATCGCTGCACCTGCCGGCAGGTTCTTATTCAATATGTGCCGGTCCTTCCATACTTATGCAGGGCAGGACCAAATTTTGTGAATTGCCGGAAATTATTCTGCGATAACAGCAGCTTCCTGCACCATGGTCATTGCCTTCTCTACGGAGATGTCGCGTGCCAGATCTTCGTCAGCGATCATCATCTTCACCTTGGCAACGTCCATCTTGTAGGACTCAGCGATCTTGGCGTACTCGGCGTCGATCTCCTCAGCGGTGGGCACGATGGCTTCCACAGCGGCGATCTTCTCCAGAGCCAGACGCAGCTTCACCTGACGCTCAGCCTGCGGACGGAAGGAAGCGCGCATGCCTTCCTCATCCATACCGGTGTACTGCAGGTAGGACTTGATGTCCAGACCCTGAGAGGACAGGCGGTAGCTGAAGTCGTTGATGCTGTTGTCCACAGCCTGCTCAAACATCACTTCCGGAATCTCGGCGGTGGTGTTCTCGATCAGCTTGTCGATGATCTGATTCTTCACATCATCCTCAGCCTCGGCAGCCTTGCGCTCGCCGATGGTCTTCTTCAGATCAGCCTTGTACTCGTCCAGGGTGTCGAACTCGCTGACATCCTTGGCCAGCTCGTCGTCCAGTTCGGGCAGCTCGCGGGTCTTCAGCTCGTGCAGCACTACCTTGAAGGTAGCGTCCTTGCCAGCCAGTTCAGCAGCCTGATATTCAGCCGGGAACGTCACGTTCACATCGAATGCATCGTTCACGTTGTGGCCAACGATCTGCTCCTCGAAGCCGGGGATAAACTGGCCGGAGCCGAGGGTCAGGCTGTAGCTGTCGCCCTTACCGCCGGGGAATGCCACGCCATCCACGAAGCCTTCGAAATCGATCACAGCGGTGTCGTTCATCTCAGCAGCGCGGTCTTCCACGGTCACCAGACGGGAGTTACGCATCTGTACACGCTTGAGTTCCTCATCGATGTCCTCGTCGGACACTTCAGCGGACATCTTGGTCACTTCCAGACCCTTGTAAGCGGAAACGGTCACTTCGGGCTTCACAACGACCTTCACCTTGAAGACCACACCGTCAGCGCCGATGGATTCCACGGACATTTCCTCGGTACGCACGTCCACTACAGCCAGCTTGGACTCAGCGATAGCTGCTTCCACAGCAACGGGATATACTTCGCGCAGGGCCTCATCGTAGAATACTTCCTTGCCGTAGATCCGCTCGATCATGGCGCGGGGAGCCTTGCCCTTACGGAAGCCGGGCAGTGCGATGTTCTTTACTTCCTTGCGGTATGCGTTGTTCAGCGCAGCGGCAAAGGTCTTGGCATCGACTTCGATGACCAGCTCATGAATATTGGTTTCAACGGGATTGTTGGATTTCAGACTCATTGTTAGTTCCTCCTGATTTTGACATAGTGATACACGATATAGAATTATAGCATAACTTTATCCATTTTTCTACCCCTGAATGAAAATTTTCAAAAAACTTTCACCGAAAAAACGGGGCTTACCGTACCCGTACCGGGGTAAAATTGACCGCATCGCAGGAAATCAGCTTAAATGTGATGCCGTCGATCTGCTGCTGCACCGCCCGGCGGATGGACGGACCGTGCAGATGGCCGTAGTAGCACCGGGTGATTTCCTGCTCCCGCAGCACCTGCATCAGCTCGGTACATTCCGCACCGTTGACCACCGGCGGATAGTGCAGAAAGACCACCGGCTCCTTGCCGGTTGCCTTCGCCGCTTCGATGGACGTCCGCAGACGGCCGACCTCCCGCATCAGTACCTTTTTGTCGGTGTCCGGCTCCGCATCAAAAAACCAGCCTCTGGTACCGCAAACAGCAAATTCACCGCAGACCTCCGTAGTGTTGTGAATGAAGGACAGCGTAGTAAAGCCCTGTTCCTCCAGATACGCATCCATTTTCTTGCGGGTCGTCCACCAGTAATCGTGGTTGCCCTTCATCAGCAGCTTGCGTCCGGGCAGGCGGTGGAGAAAAGCAAAGTCAGCACCGCAATCAGACAGTTTCATCGCCCACGACACATCGCCCGCAATCACCACCGTGTCTTCCGGGGTGACGACGGCGCGCCAGTTTTTCTCCAGCCGTCCCACATAATCCTGCCAGCCGCGGAAAATATCCATGGGCTTCTTTCCGCCCAATGACAAATGCGGGTCACCGATGGCATACAGTGCCATATGATCTGCCTCCTTTGCGTGCAATCGTATTCCTGTTATAGATGTTATATATAATGTAAGGTTCGCGGAATCAGCGGGACAAATCCAGCAGATCCCACACCTTTTCTTTCATTTCGTCTTTGCCGCAGCGATCATTGAACCGCACGGTCTGCGTCTGCAGTCCGGCGATCGGTGCCGGTACCGGGGTACCGCTCCGCTCCGACAGCAGCGTCAGCCGCTCAAAATCATCCTCCGGCACCTGCGCACCGATGGATCTCAGCACAGCATCGGCAAATTTGTACGGCGAGGCCGTCGATACGATCACCGTGGGCGCCTCATCGCCGGTGTTGCGGACATATTTCTGATACACGCCGTATGCCACCGCCGTATGGGTGTCCATCAGATAGCCGTAACGGGCAAATACACCGCCCAACGCCGCACGTCCTTCGGCATCGGTGCAGCAATCACCGTAAAAGACCTGCTGCATCTTGTTCCGCAGGCCGGTGCCGATCTTATATTTGCCGTGTTTCTGCAGCAGCTGCATATATCCCGCCGTCTGGGCCGAATCGTGGCCGCTGAGTTCAAACAGCAGGCGCTCCAGATTGCTGGACACCAGAATGTCCATCGACGGTGATTCCGTCGCGTAGAACAGGCGGTTCCGGTCATACACGCCGGTGCGGATGAATTCCGTCAGCACATTGTTGGCATTGGAGGCGCAGATCAGCCGGTTCACCGGCAGACCCATGCACCGGGCATAGTAGCCCGCCAGAATATTGCCGAAATTGCCAGTCGGTACCACAAAGTTGATGGGTGTGCCGAAACGCGCCGGGTCTTCCGCTGCCCAGTCGCAGTAGGCCGAAAAATAATACACGATCTGCGGCAGGAGGCGTCCCCAGTTGATGGAGTTGGCACTGGAAAACTGCATTCCGTTTTCCTTCAGCGCCTGCACCATGTCCGGGTCGGTGAAAATCTGCTTCACACCGGTCTGTGCATCGTCGAAGTTGCCCTCGATGGCGCACACGGCCACATTTTCGCCCTCCTGCGTCCGCATCTGCAGCTTCTGCATATTGCTGACACCGTGTTCCGGATAAAACACCACCATCCGGGTACCGGGCACATCTTTGAAGCCTTCCAGTGCCGCCTTACCGGTATCACCGGAGGTCGCCACCAGAATGACGGCTTCCCCGGCATCGTCGGATTTTTCCAGCGCACGGGTCATCAGGTGCGGCAAAATCTGCAGCGCCATATCCTTGAACGCGCAGGTCGGACCGTGCCACAATTCCAGCACCGACACCTGATCGTCCAGCCGGGTCAGCGGGGCCGGTGTACCGCCGAATTTGCGGACATCGTAAGCCTGTGCCACACACGCCCGGATTTCCTCTGCCGTATAATCCGGCAAAAACAAGCCCATCACCCGCTCTGCGCGCTGGGTATAAGGCATATTCATCATTTCCCGCAGCTGCTCCGGCGTGATCCGGGGCAGGCTGACCGGGGTAAACAAGCCACCATCCACGGAAATGCCCTGCGCGATGGCCTGTGCCGCCGACACATTCCGCTTACGGTCGCGGGTACTGCAATATTCCATTTGAATCCGTCCTTTCGCGGTCCTGTGACCGCAGATGACAACTAACACTCAGACAATCGTCAAATCATCCGCCCAGCCGGGCGAAAAATGCCGCCGCATGGTCATAGAACAGACCCCGGACAAAATTCTCGTCCATGTTCCGCGCCAGCAGGTATTCCCAAAGCCGCTCCAGTGCCGAAATTTCCGGCAGGCAGGACGGCATCGGTGCACCGTCAAAATCGGTGCCCATCGCAATGGCTTTGTCACCGCCCAGATCACGGAAATGCGCAATGTGGCGATACAGGTCCTCCAGCGAAGCATCCCGCTGCCCGGACAGAAACACCGGGAACAGGTTCAGCCCCACGATGCCGCCCCGGCGCACGATTTCCCGGAACTGGTCATCCCGCAGGTTCCGTACGTGATTGCACACCGGCCATGCGTTGGAATGGGTCGCCATCAGCGGACCGTCGTATGCCTCGCACACATCCCAGAACAGCTGGGTGCAGGCATGGGAAATGTCCGGCACGATATGGTACTGTTGCATCAGCGGCAGCACCTCGCGGCCGAAGTCCGTCAGCCCGCCGGGTTCGTGGCAGCCGCCGCCGATTTCGTTGGCACCGTTCCACGTCAGCGTCATCATCCGGACGCCGCATTCGGCCAGCGCAGACACTTTATTCCGGTCGCCCATCAGCACGGCGCCGCCCTCCACCGCCAGCACCACACCGGTGCCGTTGGTGTCCTGCACGTTCTGCAGGTCTGCCGCCGTACGGCAACGTTTCACACCGGGATTTTTCTTCAGCTGTGCCGTCAGAAACGCCTCGGACTGCACAAAATAGTCCCATGCCACCTGTCCGCGGAACCGGTCGGGGATAAACACTGCCATGGTCTGCACCCACGGCGCATATTTGCTGCCCCGGTCAAAGGACAGCTGCATCTTGTTTTCCTTCAGTTCCACGCCGGCATTCATGGCTTCCGTCAAGGTGTCGCAATGCAAATCAAAAAGGCGCATAGCCTCCTCCTCCCGCACCGAATGCGTTCTCGATGTATTGATACCGGATCACCTGACCGGAATACGGGTCGGTCGTCAGTGCGATCACGTCAAACCGCGGCTGCAGTTCCGACGGATGTCCGGTCATAAACTGGATGGCCGTCCGCAGGATTTTTTTCTGCTTGCCCGCCGTCACCGCCGCCTGTGGCACCGATGCACTCCGAGCCGAACGGGTCTTGACTTCCACAAACAGCAGATAACGATCCTGCCGGGCGATGATGTCTACTTCACCCCACCGGGAGTGATAATTCCGGGCGATCACGACTGCGCCTCTTTTCTGCAGGAGTGCGCAGGCAAAATCCTCCCCGGTCCGTCCGCTGGATGTATCCATCTCCATTCCTCCCGGCTGATTATTTGTTCAGTATCTTCTTCAGAAAGCTGGGACGGTGAATGGGTGACGCGCCCAGTTCCCGGATACGCTCACAGTGGAGCGCTGTGCCGTAGCCCTTGTGCTGGTCAAATGCATATTCGGGATACAACTCGTGCATGGTCATCATGTACCGGTCACGGGTCACCTTCGCCAGCACCGATGCCGCCGCAATGTTGGCCGACAAGGCATCACCCTTGACCACTGCACGGGCAGGAATGTCCAGTTCTGGCAGGCGGTTGCCATCGATCAGCGCTGCATCCGCAGCGGGATCCAGTTCCGCGACCGCACGGCGCATCGCCAGAAAAGTTGCATTCAGGATGTTCAGTTCCTCGATCTCTGCGACCGATGCGCTGGCAATGCCGTACGCCACTGCTTTTTCCTTTATAATATCGTAGAGTTTTTCCCGCTTGGCTTCCGTCAGCTTCTTGGAGTC
>JAFTRF010000101.1 GCA_017462405.1 Clostridia bacterium
AAGGCGTGCATCGACGCAGGGGCGCCCCTGCTGATGCCGTCGTTCAACGTGCTCAACGGGGTGCCCTCGGTCGCCAATGAATGGCTGATGAAAACCGTCCTGCGGGAAGAATGGGGCTACACCGGCGCGGTCATCAGTGACTACGATGCTGTCAAAGAATTGTGCGTACACGGGGTAGCCGCCGATATCAAAGAAGCTGCCCGCATGGCCTTTGATTGCGGATGCGATATTGATATGTGCGCCGCTGCATATGCGCATCATCTGCGGGCACTGGTGGAGGAGGGCGCCATCTCCGAAGCACAGATCGACGCATCGGTGCAGAAGGTGCTGGAACTGAAAGAACGGCTGGGGCTGTTTGAAGATCCGTACCGCGGTGCGGCCGAGACGGCAGAACCGGACAATTACCTGACACCAGCACACCGGGATATTGCCCGGCGGGCAGCGGAGGAATCGGCGGTGCTGCTGAAAAATGACGGTGTACTGCCCTTTGACCGCAGTGTACGGCGGGTGGCGGTCGTCGGTCCCTTTGCAGACGAGCACGCCATCATCGGCTTCTGGTCCTGCAACGGCCGCAGCGAGGAAAGCGTCACCGTGGCGGAGGGCATCCGTACCCTGCTGCCGGAGGCGGAAGTAACAGTGGTCCGCGGCTGCGGTTGCCTGTGGATGGATGACGACCGGAGCGGCATTGCTGACGCGGTCACGGCGGCCCGGCAGGCTGATGCGGTGGTGCTGTGTCTCGGTGAACCGCAGGATTACAGCGGTGAGGGCAACTGCCGCACCGATCTGACCTTGCCCGGTGTGCAGGAGGAACTGGCGGCAGCGGTGGCCGAGGTCAATCCGAACACGGCGGCGGTGCTGTTCAGCGGACGGCCGCTGGTGCTGACCCGTGTGGCCGGAAAAGTGCCGGCAATGCTGCAGCTATGGTTTCCGGGGACGGAAGGTGGCGCGGCGGCGGCCAATCTGCTGTTTGGCGCAGCGAATCCCTGCGGCAAACTGTCGATGAGCTTCCCGTGGAGCACCGGTCAGTGCCCCGTTTACTACAATCACACCCGTACCGGACGTCCGCAGAGCCATGACGGGCTGGTGCATGAAAAATTCCGCTCCAATTACATCGACAGCCCCAATGCGCCGCTGTATCCGTTTGGTTACGGTTTGTCCTACAGCCGGATGGTGTATGAGTCGCTGACGCTGTCCCGCACGACCATTACCCCGGCGGAAACGCTGACCGTATCGGTGACGCTGCGCAACGACGGCCCGATGGACGGCAAGGAAACGGTCCTGCTGTTCATGCAGGATGTGGTGGCGTCCAACGCCCGGCCGGTCCAGCAGCTGATTGCCTTTGAAAAGGTGTTCCTGCGGGCCGGAGAACGAAAAACCGTCACCTTTGAAATCGGGGAACCCATGCTGCGCTTCTGGAACAACCGGCATTGCTATGTTTCAGAAGCAGGTGAATTCCGGCTGTCCGTGGGCTGTGCAGGGGAACGGCAGTTTGAAACGGCTTTCCGGCTGCTGAAATGAACCAAAGAAAATTTCCGTAAATATTGCTTGTGTGTTTATATACGCAATGATATAATAAATTTATCATCAAAAAAGGAGAAGACATATGGAAACAAACAACCATGAGGTAGAGTACAGCGCGAAAAAAGTGCTGGCGATGGTGCGGCGGGCCGTAGTCGGCAAAGATCCGGTACTGGTGTGGGTGCTGGCAGCCATTTTGGCACGGGGACACATTCTGGTGGAAGACGTTCCCGGTGTGGGCAAGACCACGATGGCGGTGGCATTTGCGAAAACGCTGAGTCTGCAGTGGAACCGCATCCAGTTTACGCCGGAAGTACTGCCGTCGGATGTGACGGGCTATTCGGTGCTGAATCCCACAGACGGCACGATGACCTTCCGCCCCGGTGCAGTGCTGTGTAATCTGCTGCTGGCCGATGAGCTGAACCGGGCAACCTCCCGGACGCAGTCTGCTCTGCTTGAGGCAATGGAGGAGGGACAAGTCACGGTGGACGGCCAGACGCATCCCATTCCGAAGCCTTTTGTGGTCATTGCAACTCAGAATCCCACCGGCGCCGCCGGCACACAGATGCTGCCAGACAGCCAGATGGATCGTTTTGCCATCCGTCTGCGCATCGGTTATCCCAGCGCAAAGGACGAGGCCCGGATGGTGCTTGACCGGCAATCCGGCAACCCGGTGCAGACGCTGCAGCCGGTACTGAGCCGGGAGGAACTGACGCATCTGCAGGAACTGACGGCACAAACCTATCTGTCGGAAACGGTCGTGGACTACATCGTGGCGCTGACGCGTGCGACCCGTACCCACAGCGATGTGTTGCAGGGGGCCAGCCCTCGTGCAACGCTGGCTGTAGCCGACATGGCACGGGCAATGGCACGGTTAAAAGGCCGGGATTTTGTGACCCCGGAGGACGTACAGGACGTGTTTTCCATCACGCTGGCACATCGTCTGCTGCTGACCACACAGGCAGAGGCGGCAGGTGTGACGACCACCGTTGTGCTGCAGAATATTTTGCAGCAAACGGCGGCACCGGGGCTGGGCAGATAACATGAAAAAGAATCGGATTATTTATCTGGCCGCAGGCATCGGTGTCGTGCTGCTGAATCTTCTGCTGCCCGGATGGCTCAGTAGTGCGATCCTGCTGCTCTATCTCCTGCTGCCGGGGTTATCTGTGCTGATGAGCCTGCCGCTGGCCCGGATGAGCCGATTGCGGCTCCGGATGCCCGCTTGTGCGGAAATGGGTGAAACAGTGCAGATCCGGTACGAGATTGCCGGATGGATGCCGGTACTGCCCGGTCAGAGTGAACTGCGCATCCGCCATCTCCAGACCGGCGCGGAGTGGCCGTGTACATTGCCGGCCGAATTGACGGGAACGCATTGCGGCGGCTTTGCGTGCCGGCTGCACCGTTGCCGGATGTACGATTATCTGGGGCTTTTTCCGCTGAAAATGCTGCAGCGTGTCACGGCGAATGTTGTAGTGCGCCCGGCGCCGGTTCCGGTCCGGCAGATACCGGAACTGCCCCGGCGGCTGACTACTTCGTGGCGGTCGAAGCCCGGCGGCGGCTTCAGCGAAAATTATGAGCTGCGCCCGTATCGGCCCGGCGATCTGCTGCGGCAGATCCATTGGAAAACCACGGCGAAAACGGGTAAGCTGATTTACCGGGAGACAATGGTACCGAACCGGGCAATGGCCCGTTTGCAGGTAGACCTGAACGGAACCCCGGAGGAACTGGACCGGAAACTGGGACGACTGCGTTGGATGGGAGAAAACCTGCTGCAGCGGGACGTTCCCTTTGATGTACAGGCATTGACAGGCAACGGCCTGCAATCGTGGCAGGTAGCCGATAACGAAGGATTGCTCCGGATGCTGGATGCACTGCTGTGCTGTCCCGGTGCAAAGCAAGGCACCGTGCTGGACACGTCCAGCGAAGCGCTTTGGAATATGTATATCGGGGGTGAGCCGGATGAAGCATAAACTGATGCGCATGCTGTGTGCGCTGCTGATGGCATGGAGCATGGCATGGGGAGTAACGGGGACGCTGATGAGCAATTTCAGCCTTTACGACCGGGGCGGCACCATTTCCGGCGGAACCATCCAGCTATGGATGCTGGCAGCGGCAGCGATCGGAACCGTAGTGGCAATGCTGCCGGGCGGTGGTGTGCTGATGGCGGCGGCCGCAGCGGGACCGTCGGTATATCTTCTGACGAAGGGAACATGGCTGATTTCACTGGAGTCCTTTTTGTGTCAGATATCGGTTCACTACCATCAGACTTATAAATGCGGTTACATCCGATGGTCGGCACGTCCATTGAACGAGGGTGAGGTCGCGTTGATGCTGTTGACCATCGGTATGGTAGTGGCCGGGCTGACGGCGGGTGCGGTCTGTACCGGCCGCGGACGGTGGGCTTCATTTCTGACGGGTGCGGTCGCGCTCGTGGTCTGTATGGGGGTACCCAATACGGCACCGGATCTGCTGCCGATATTCTTTTTGCTCAGCGGAATGCTGCTGTTGCTGATGACCGGAAATCTGACCGATGCCAATGGTACGGAGCAGGCAAAAGTTACCGGAATGTTGGCAGCCCCGGTGATGCTGACGGTGATATTGCTGCTGACGATCGTCCCGCAGAGTGGCCTGCAGTGGATGTCGCAGAGCGAACTGTCGGAATGGTTCAGCAACAGCATTCAGAGTCTGTCCGCATTGCTCCGCGGTGAAGAACCGGGCAACGGAAGTACACTGATGACAGGAAAAATCGAATTGCACAAGCTCGGCAACCGCAAGGAGAGCGAAACGCTGGTCATGACCGTGTCGGGCAGCTATCGGGGCCGCCTGTACCTGCGGGGCATGGCCTATGACCAGTACAACGGCAAGGAATGGCACACATCTCAAGGGGATTGGGCGATGGACGGCATGTACCTTACCACGTCGAGCGGCCCAGGGGTCACGATCTGGCTGGAAGATGTCCATGAATTCTATTATGTGCCGTGTTATCCGATTTCCCCCAATCTGAAGTGGTCCGGGGGAAAGGTAGCGAATCCGCTGGAACTGACCGAATATAATCTGGCCAGCACAGTCGAAATCAAGAGCCTGCAGGTGATGAGCGGAGGCATCCGGATCAACGACGGCGCATTTATCCGGTTGGACAGCCGACGCAATCCGTCAGCAAGCGTAATGGCGCAATACCTGCAGCTGCCGGAGCAAAGCGCCGAAGACATCCGGGATTGTCTGAAGGTGCGTGAGCCTACGGAAAATGATAATCCGGCATTCCGGACCGGATATGTCTACGCTTACGCGCAAAGGATCGGAGAATATGTGGAAAACCTTGCGAAGTATGACCTCAAGCCCCGGAAAATGCCGTCCGGTCAGGACGACTTCGCCGTGTGGTTTATGAAAACACAGGATGAAGGATACTGCGTCCACTTTGCCACGGCGGCGGCGGTGCTGCTGCGTGCGGCAGGCATTCCGTCCCGTTTTGTGAGCGGGTATGTGGTGGATGTTTTGGATGCAAAAGCGGTGTCGGTACAGCAAAAGCATGCGCACGCATGGGTGGAATACTGGCTGCCCGGCGTGGGCTGGATGATTCTGGACCCCACACCGGGGGTTGAGGGGTCCTCTCAGCGTCCGGATACGTCTTCGTCGACGCCTTCAACGCCGCAGAATTCCTCGTCGCAGACACCTGCGGACCCCTCGTCCCAACGTCCGGACAGCAGTTCTTCACGTCCGCAGCGTCCTTCGTCGTCGGCTTCGGATCTTTCCAGCCGGGACCAGGCCGTTGGCATGACCATCCCGTGGGCGGCCATCGGACAGTGGGTGTGGAATGTGCTGAAAATCCTGCTGACGGTTGCGGTACTGTGGGGTCAATGGTATCTGCGTGTGTGGAACAGGCACAGACGGATGCATACCGGAAGTCCAAACCGGCAGGCGAAGATCCGATGGAAATATTGCCGGCAAATGGCATGGTTGTTACGGGAACAGGTCCCGGAGGCACTGCGCGTGCTGACGGAAAAGGCTTGCTACAGCGCCCACAGGCTGACGGCTGAGGAACTGGCCGTATATGCGGACTATCTGGAGCGCGGAGAAGCTTGCCTCCGGAAAAAGCCGCGCCTGCTTCAGATTTTCTGTCGGCTGATTTTTGCGGTATATTAAAACAGAAAAACAAAACAGAAAGTCCATCTTTTTCGATGTCAGATTCATGAAAAAGATGGACTTTTGTAATGCTCAGAAAAAGAAATAATGCAGGAAAAACAATGCACCGATGCCCACGCAGATCGAACCCTCGATATATGCCCAGCGGATATCGGATTCAGAGGGGTCGTCGTCGATCCTCACGCGCCAATGCCAATGCTGATGGAAAACGCTGTAACGGGAATACACGTCGAACTCCGGAAATACCAGACGCAGCAACCCGTAAATGGCGAGCAGCAGCCCGACCCACGGGAATTTCTTTTCATTCAGCGGCGTTTTCTGTGGCGGCACATACTCCATCTCCGGTGCGGGTGTCCGGATGGCTTCGATCAGTACCGGACCGGGGATGCAGGTGTCCGGGTCGTAATCGCCGGTGTATTCCTCATGGATGATGGAAGCATCTTCCTTATCTTGTTTCCAGGTGTATTCCACATCGCCCGGATAGAGAATCTCGATTACCCGGTAAGACCCGAAGGTGAATCGTCTGACGTGATAGGTTTGCCCCTTGGCATCCGTCATCTTGTGCAGGTGGGTGACTTCATTGTAGCCATGGAAGGTGAATTCCTGTCCGTCTGCGGTGACTGTGTAGGGGTACACAACGGCATAATGCCCCTGATCGGTGCTGCAACCGGTGAGCAGGAACGACAGCGCCAATACCAGCGCGGCAATCCAGCGGCGCGTCACAGAATTACCTCCATCCCGACCTTTTGCGGAACCAGACCACATTTTTCGTAAAATTTCATGGCACCGGGGTTGCAGGACCAGACATTCAGCGTCAGATTGTAGCATCCGGAGTCTTTGGCGAAGCGGACCACGTAATCATACAGCGCCCGTCCGATGTGCTGACCGCGCAGCTGTTCGTCCACGCACAGGTCGTCGATGTACAGCGTGCGGACGTCCGTCAGGATGTTATCGTGCTCGTGGCAGATGAATACGCAGAATGCATAGCCCATCACATTGCCGGTATCGTTGACCGCGACAAAAATGGGACGGGTATCGTCCGCGATGATTTCTGTAAGTTCCGGATCGGTGTATTTTTTGACATGGGCCTTGAACAGGTCCGGACGGCCGTTGTGGTGTACCATCAGTACCTGATTCAGCAGCCGATTGATGCCGCCCAGATCGTCGGGGACGGCGCGTCGGATGTACATAGGGATTCCTCCATTCAGGGGTTCAGATCATTCAGAATATCCATTGGTGTCTGCGCCTGCGGGAAATCTTCCCGCGGCTGAGATGGGGTCACACCGGGCCGCAGGTACCACACAGCCTGTACAGCAGTCATGCCCAGTTTGCGGGCGGCCTCCAGTTCACGGCTGCCGCCGTCACCGATGAACAGGCATTCGTCCGGTGCGACATCCAGCATTTTCATGCAATGGCGATAAATCGCCGGGTCGGGCTTCATTACACCCAATTCATACGACAGGCACATCGCATCAAATTGCGGTGCGAAGATGCTTTGCCGCAGAACGGCGGCCTCCTCTGAGAAGCAGTTGCTGATGATGCCCAGCTTCAGCCCACGGGCGCGGAGGGCGGCCAGCAATGGCAGAATGTCCGGGTGCAGGTGGTCAAAGCAAGCTTTCACCGTGGCGGTGCGCTTTTGCGCCATATGCGCCAGCAGTGCGGGGTCAAAACGATCCGATGTGCGTAGCAGTTCCGCCAGTACGTCCTCCAGCGATTTTACGCCGGTGGAGCGGTCCCGTTCCGTGGCCCGCCACAGGGGCAGCCATTCCGATGCAGGTACCCCGGCATCGGCGGCCATTTGTGTACCAAAGTACAGCGGCGCACGGTAATGGGTAATGAGCGTCTCGAATACATCAAAAATAACGGCTTTGATCATGGATATCGTTTATTTGCTCCGGCAGATCAGCATCCGGATGAGTTCTTCCAGAAATGCGTTTTTGCAAGGGAGGGAAGCCAGCGTATTCAACGCACGGTTGGAATAAAATTCCACATCGGCCTTGGACTGTGCCAGCCCCTTCAGGGAAACATAGGTGGATTTTTCGTTTTTGGCATCACTGCCAACAGGCTTGCCCAGTTCTTCTGTTGTGGAAGTTACATCCAGAATATCGTCCTGAATCTGGAACGCAAAACCGACATCCGTGGCGATGGTGTGAACTTTCGCAATGTCCGCATCCGACGCACCGGCCAGCACTGCGCCGATGGTCATGGCGCTTTCGATGAGCGCGGCGGTTTTGTTTTTATGGATGAATTCAATGGTGTCCAGCCCGACGACCTTATGCTCGGACTCGATGTCGGCGACCTGACCGCCGATCATACCATAAATGCCGGCCTTGGTGGCCAGAATCTGCATGGCTTTGGCGGTGCGGGGACTCAGCTCCAGATCAAATGCGCCGGAGGCCACTTCAAAAGCATAGTTCAGCAGACCGTCTCCGGCCAGAATGCCCATCGTCTCGCCGTAGACTGCGTGGGTGGTTTTCTTGCCGCGGCGATACTCGTCGTTGTCCATAGCAGGCAGATCATCGTGGACGAGAGAATAGGTGTGGATCATTTCCAGTGCCGTCATGAACGGTTCCACGACCTTGCCGGTGCCGCCGAACAGACGATAAGTTTCCTGCATCAGCATCGGGCGCAGACGTTTGCCGCCGACCAGGATGCTGTAATTCATGGCTTCGATGACGGTCTTCTGCAAACCGGTTTCCTCCGGCAGATAGCTTTTCAGAATGGCTTCGATGTCCGCAGTTTTCTGCTGCAGCGTTGCTTTGAAATCCATAATGGTGCCTCCTCATAAAATATTGGCTCTTTTTTCATTATAGCATATCCTGCCGGGATTGTAAAGAAAAAGCGCTGGAGCGATGAAAAACATCGCCGACGGTGAGGTTGCCAACTGTTATACAAACAATCAAGCGGTCTGCCGCTGCTCCATGCGCCGCCAGCTGATAAAGCCGTAAATGTCATTGAACAGAAATGTTGCAAAGCAGACGATGACCGAAATATACGACGAATCCTCCAACGCAGCCAGCAGCCACAGCACAATGAGAATCACATCGTTTGCGGCATAGGCCAGCGCATAAAAGGGACTGCGGCGATAGGTGAGGTACACCGCTGCAAAGCTGGTAGTGACGGAAATGGTGCTGGGCAGCAGATTTGCGGTGCCAAACGCATCCAGAATAAAATAAAACAGAACCGTGACTGCTGCGGTCAGCAGTGCCATGAACAGGTATTCCTGCCGATGAACGTGGTTGACCTCTACCTCGGATTTGTTGCCTTTGTAGGGATGGCGTACCCACGCAATCAGTGCGGCCAGCGCCATCGGTCCGCTCATGCCCACATAGGTGATCATTTCACCGTAATAGGCAAAGGTGAAAGAGATCCAGCCGTACAGCAGACTGAAAATCACCATCAGCAGCTGACCGAGAGGATTGCCCTTGGCACACAGGATCAGCGAAGTGACTCCGAGCAGGGAGGCACACAGCGTCAGACCGCTCTCACGGTCAAACAGCAGAAACGACACGACGATGGCGGATGCCGAACCGCCCCACAGGAGCCATTCGGCGGGGGTAAAGTAGTTCAGCTTGGATTTGATGAATTGCATGAAAATTTCCTTTCTTTTGGCCGGGTGATGCCACAAAAAAACGCATCCGCCTGCACATCTTCAAAGA
>JAFTRF010000102.1 GCA_017462405.1 Clostridia bacterium
CTGAAATCCCGCGCGTGCGTAAGGACTTCGGCTATCCTCCGCTGGTGACCCCCACCAGCCAGATCGTCGGTACGCAGGCCGTGCTGAACGTGCTGGCCGGTGAGCGCTACAAGATGATCACCAAGGAATCCAAGGGTCTGCTCCGCGGCGAGTACGGCCAGCTGCCGGCTCCCGTGAACGAGGATGTCCGCCGCAAGGCCATCGGCAACGACAGCGTGATCGAATGCCGTCCGGCTGACCTGCTGACCCCCGAACTGGAGAAGTACACCGAGGAATCCAAGGAGTTTGCAAAGTGCGAAGAAGACGTGCTGAGCTATGCTCTGTTCCCGCAGGTGGCGAAGAAGTTCTTCGATGTGCGTGACGGCCGTGTGGCTCCCGCTGCCGAAGCTGCTCCCGCTGCTGCCCCCGCACCCAAGAAGGAAGAGAAGAAGGCTTCCAACGTTGGTGCAGACGGCGTGCGCACCCTGTATGTGCAGGATGTTTCCATCCAGTAATGCATAATTGAATCGATCCCGGTACGGTGTAATCCGTGCCGGGATTTTTTTGCATAAATATACAGGCGCAGGGCAAAATAGAGAGGAATGCGGGGGATCGGAATGAAAAAGGCAAAACAGACAGATACTTTCGGCCGCCGGTGTACGGCATTGATGCTGATTCTGGCCATTTGCTACGGCACACTGGTGTGGAAATTGTATGTATTGACCACAGATGAAAAATTGCAGGAAACGGCCGCCGCACAGCAAACTTATGTCATCGAGGCGGGCAAGGTACGCGGCACGGTGTATGACTGCAATCTGGAACCGATGACCAACCGTACCCGGCAATGGATCACGGCGGCGGTGGCTTCGCCGACGGCGGTAACGATGCTCCGTCGGATTCTGCCGGAGTCAACGGCATCCGGTGTTCTGGAACGCCTGCAGAAAGGCAAACCGGTATTGCTGAACGGTCGTCTGCCGCAGGTGCCGGGCATTTTGTCCATACAAGTGCCGGTGCGGTACGATGCAGGCGGTACGGCGGTCCATGTCATTGGCTACACGGATGCGTCGGGGCAGGGCGTGTGTGGAATCGAGAAAGACTGGGATGCGTGGCTTGCGGAAGGCGGCGGAACGGTGCGGGTGCGGTATAGTGCGGATGCATGGGGGCGTACGCTGAACGGTGCGGCACTGGAGGAAAGCCGCAGCGGCGATGGTACAGCGGGGGTGGTGCTGACCATTGACCGGCGCATTCAGCAGATGGCGGAACAAGTTGCGCAGGAAAGTCTCGAAAAAGGTGCCGTTCTGATTGTGGAATCCGAAACGGGGGCCGTCCGCGCAATGGTTTCGGTGCCGACATATGATCCGGATAATGCAGCGCAGGCGCTGTCTGCGCCGGACAGCCCTATGCTGAACCGGGCGCTGTGCAGCTATAATGTGGGCTCGGTGTTCAAACTGGTGACGGCCTGCAGTGCGCTGGAGGCGGAGTTTGTGCTGCCGGAGATGCAGTGCAGCGGAAGTCTGCTGTATCATGGACGGCAATTCCAGTGCATTTACGGGCGGGGACACGGCAAGGTCGGATTGGAACGGGCGGTGGCGGTATCGTGCAACGGCTATTTCATCCGGCTGGCCGATGAAGTGGGCGCAAAAAGTGTGTACGAGATGGCACAGAAACTGGGCTTCGGGCGCGAAATCGTGTTGACAGACAGCATCCGTACAACCGTGGGTGTATTGCCCTCGCTGCAGGATTTATCGGCACCGGCGGCACTGGCGAATTTTTCGTTCGGGCAAGGCGAATTGCTTGCATCACCGCTGCAGGTGGCGGTCATGATCCAGACCATTGCCAACGGCGGGGTGCAGATCATGCCGTCGCTGATTGCAGGTACCGTGGATGAAAACGGAGCGTTTTCGGCATCTGAGCCGGCGGTGCGGGAACGGGTCCTATCGGAGGAGACAGCAGAAGCGGTGAAAAATGCCATGCGCAAGGCGATAAGCGGAGGCACCGCTGCTCATGCGGCCCCGGAAAGCGGGGATGCCGGTGCCAAAACTGCAACGGCAGAAACGGGCTGGTATCAGGACGGGGAAGCGGTGGTGCAGGCGTGGTGCGCGGGCTTTACGGAGAAATACAGCATCGTCGTCTTTGCGGAAAACGGCCGCAGCGGCAGCGCGGCTTGTGCGCCCATCTTCAAGCAGCTGGCGGACGGGCTGGCAGAATTGGCAGGAGCGTGAGGTACTGCGGTCAATTTCAGGTTTGGCGATGCCGCCAAAAGCCCTCTCCGCCTCGCTTTGCTCGGCACCTCTCCCAGAGGGAGAGGCCTTGGCAAAACTATATTTTTTTATTACCTCTTGGTGATGTGAGCGAAACTGTGAACCTGCCAAGGGCTCTCCCTTCGGGAGAGCTGGCGAGGAGCGCAGCGACGAGGCTGAGAGGGCTCATCAGCTTCGAAAATCTCTTAAGTCGACCGCATTGCTTTGAAGACAGGTGCCGGGGCGCCCGGCGGAAATCAGAGAAATCCGCAATTTCCGGCGGAATTGCGCCAAAAGTTTTGGATTTCGCATTGACAAAGGGCAGCGCGTTGGATTATAATAAATCTATATGCGAAGCGATGATGGAGAAGCTGTGCAGACGCGCCGGACCAGAGAAAAGACCCTTGGCTGAAAGGTCTTCCACGGCAAGCGAAAGTATAGTGCCGCTCCGGAGTTCTCCTGCGAGGAGCAGGGGCGTGTTCTTCTGCGTTAAAGAAGCGAAAGCGGCAACCGGCGGAGCCGGATGCAATTTGGGTGGTACCACGGATTTTTTCGTCCCATATCGGCGGCGGAGAAGTCTATTTTTTTTGCATCGGCACGGCGCAAACTGCAGTCAAAGAAATTTTTTATATTGAAAGGGGCTATTCTGAATTATGGAATGGACCGGTCTGAACGAACTGAGAGAAAAATATCTGTCCTTTTTTGAATCCAAGGGACATCTGCGCCTGAACAGCTTCCCGCTGATCCCGCAGAACGACAAGAGCCTGCTGCTGATCAACTCCGGTATGGCACCCATGAAGAAGTATTTCACCGGCGAAGTGACCCCGCCCCGCAACCGGGTGACCACCTGCCAGAAGTGCATCCGAACCCCCGACATCGAGCGCGTGGGCATCACCGCACGCCACGGCACCTATTTTGAGATGCTGGGCAACTTCTCCTTCGGTGATTACTTCAAGCGCGAAGCCATCCACTGGTCGTGGGAGTTCTTCACCGAGGTGCTGAAGATGCCCAAGGACCGCATTTACTGCTCCGTGTATGAGCACGACAACGAAGCTTGGGACATCTGGACCAAGGAAGTGGGCGTAGCCGAAGATCACATGAAGCGTCTGGGCAAGGAAGACAACTTCTGGGAGCACGGCTCCGGTCCCTGCGGCCCCTGCTCCGAAATTTACTTTGACCGTGGCGAAAAGTATGGCTGCGGCAAGCCCGATTGCGGCGTAGGCTGCGATTGCGATCGTTTCGTTGAGGTATGGAACAACGTGTTCTCCCAGTTCAACAACGACGGTGCCGGCAACTACACCGAGCTGCAGCAGAAGAACATCGACACCGGCATGGGTCTGGAACGTCTGGCCTGCGTGATGCAGGGCGTGGACAACCTGTTCCTCGTGGATACGGTGCAGAAC
>JAFTRF010000103.1 GCA_017462405.1 Clostridia bacterium
ACACAAGCTTTGCTGTCTGCCGCCTGCTACTTACCGTAGCTTCCTGGAAGCTGCTTAAAACAAAACCAGGACCTCATTTCTGAGATCCTGGCAAAAACTTTTTTGTTTTTTCATCTGTCTACTTGACAGGGAGCGGTTCACTGCGACAGGATCGACGGGTCCTTGATCTTGTGATCCTCTGCCAACAGCAGGATCTTGGACATGACTTCGGCAGTTTTGGGGTCGTCATCCGCAAAGGGGAGGAAAATGCGTCCGCGCGCCTGATTGTGTACCGGCAGGATGGCGATCATACCGACGCCCTCGGCGTGTACTACACCGGAGCCCAGATGCACCGAATACCGGCCCAGCTTGCCCTGAATGCGGGCGTGTGCGCTCGTCCACGACACATTGTCCAGCTTCAGCAGCTTTGCCAGTTCCGTAGCGATGGCCGCGCGCATTTCCACGGTGGAATGGCTGGCTTCGGGGTCAACACCGCCGGCATGGGCTACGCTGACCACCAGATCCAGATCGCGCATCGTCTCGGAAAAGAGAATGGGCGGAATGCTGTCCAGCGGGACATTTTTCTGTGTGGCGCGGTCGAAAAATTCTACCGTTTCCAGCGTAGGCGCTTCGATGTCGGCCGGAGAGAACCAGTCGGCCATGGCGAACATCCGAACGATCAGGTTTTCTTTGTAGAAGACTTTCTGCAGACCGTCGTCGTAGTCCACCGTCCAGCCGCGACTCTTGAGCAGTGCCACGGTGCGCTGGGGTTGTACCTGATGCCCGGCGTAACGGCGGGAAATGGTGCGCTCCTGCCGCTCGTCCTCGGTCAACGGATAATATTCACGGAACACCTGCTTGAACGGCTGAACCAACTGCAATTCGTACAGCTTCTGCATCCATTGTGCCCATACACCTTGCTGACGCAGGTCGTGTGGGTGCGCGATCCGCAACGTCTGCACCGGGTGCGCTTCACCATCGGGTTGCATCAGCCACAGATCGTCGTCCGATGTGTGCAGCAGACCGCTGTGTACCTCATCCGTCCAGACCAGCTTTTTCAGCATGGGCATCAGCACCGGATTGGTGCAGATGTTCGCCAGTTCCTCTGCACCGAACACCGTACCGTCCATCATGGCCCGCTCCATGCTTTCTCTGGCCCGCCGTTGCTGTTCCTTCAGCTCTTTGGCAACGGCCTTGCGTTCCAGCAGGACTTCATTTTTCGCCAGCGCTTTGGGCACAGTTTTGAGCAGCTTACCGTTCTTTTCGATGGTCACGGCGGCCTCACCCTGATCGTCGATGGCCAGCCGCAGTGTGACGCCCTCGACCGTGACCGGCTCCATCAGCGGGCGGATTTCCTCTATTTTCTGGCTTTCCATCTGCCACATCAGGCGGTTGACGTCCATCAGCCCGGTAGTGATGGCCAGATTTTCCATAGCGGTGGCACAGGCCTTCTTTTCGCTCTCCCGCCGCTGTGCGCCGAACTGCTTGCTTTCCTTCAGGAATTTCTGTATGAATTCGTAGCGGCTCAATGCCTCCTGCTTGTCGCCGTCTGCAATGGGGATGAGCGGATAGCACCGCAGGCGTTCCTGATTGCGCTTCTCCACGATTTCTGCCTGCAGTTCCTCCGCATTCAGCCGCCCCAGTACCGCATCGGTGTACAACTGGGAGCGCCGATGCTGATTGCTGCCGGAGGTGATGTACTTGGCGGACTTGTACAGGATCTGGAACCGCTGTTCTCCAAGCTGATGGTATGCTTCAAAGAACCAGCGTTTGTCAAATGCACCGTCGTTGAACTGCTGCGGGGTGATGGGGGAATAAATGGCGGCTTCCGTTTCTTTTTCGGCGGAAAATGTCTCGTTGATGTGGGCATGGAAGAACCACACGCCGCATTTCAGTCCCGGCCAGCCCAGAATTTCTTCGGCAAAACCGGCCCACTGCGGCGCATACATGACCGCTTCTGCCAGCCGCTTGTCGCGGATGTCGGTGGCTTTCAGCAATGCTGCCAGTTGGGCGGGGGTATCCGTCGGGGCAGGATAGCATCGCTTCAGCAGCAGACTCAGCACGTCTTTTTTGGTTTCGCTGTGCGAATATTCATACCCGCGGAAGAAATTCTCCTTGCCCAGAGCCGCCAGCAGGCTGCAGAAATGTCCGGCGCCCTCGAACCGCTTGATGGCCAGACAATGCCCGGTCAGCGGTGTGGCCAGCTCGCCGCGCCGCTCCTCTACGGTGACGATGCGGTCCAGAAATTCTGCCACGATGTTCCGGGCATCGGGGTAATCTGCGTACAGCTTGCGCACTGCGGTGCCGGTCAGCTCCCGAACCGCGTGCGCCTGATCCCGGTGCAGGAGGAATGCCATCAGCACATCCCGCGGGATGATACCCAGCCGATGTGCGCGGAAATAGCTGGCCGTATCCAACCGGTGAAGCACGGTATCGTCCACCAGCTGCTCCAGCCGGTATTCCGTCGTGAACCATTCCGTAAAGTCTGCGTCATTCAGTTCAAGACGCTCGATCATCTGCCGCCAAGTGAGGAACGTGCGGTGATTGAATGCGATCATCTTTTCATCCTGTGCGGAATAGAAGTTCGACGAACGCTTGATCTCACCATACGCCTGCCCCAGCTTTTCTTCGCCCCAGATGGCGACCAGACTGCGGTAAGTGCGGATGAGTTCCGTAAAAAGTACATG
>JAFTRF010000104.1 GCA_017462405.1 Clostridia bacterium
GACGGGCTTGCTGTGCAACATCGCGACCAACCCCATGCTGAATATCCTGCGGCTTGCGGCATCGGGAATGCTTTCCTCACCGGAGCTGTGGATGCTGACCGGTCTGCTGGAAATTGCGGTTGTGTTTGCCGAAGCCGGATTGTATCGTATGGGTACCGGCGCACGCTTCCGCACCTGTCTGCACCGGTCATTGCTCTGCAATGGTACATCGCTCGGCATCGGCTTGCTGATTGGATTGTAAATGAAAAAAGGGAGACGCTTCTTGCGAAGCATCTCCTTTTTTATTGATTCCTTAATCCAGTATGATTTCTCCGACTTCACCCCGACCGGAAGAAAAACCGTCGCCGTACAAATCATCGAATACGATTTCCTGCACGTATTTCTCCTGTTCCGTAACGGGCAGACCGTTGACCGTGACACCGGACAGCACCAGCGTATCCAGCCGGCAGCTGACGTAGGGGTCAAAAATTTCTCTGCCGTTGAGGGGTGTCGATTTCGGTCCCACCGTCATCAGGCAGCTCAGCGGCTGTCGATCCGGATACAGCGTCAGCCGGATGTTTTTGAGCGTCAATCGACCGATATTGGCTCCAACTTCAAATGCACCAAACCACCCCCGTACCGGGTCCTTGGCCTTGTACGGTCCGAAATGGTCTGCCGGATAGTCCAGATTCAGTTCCATATCCTCAAAAAACAGGTTATCTGCAGAACCCACCCCACTACGCTCCGGATTTTTCGCCGCAATGTCGTACGGCGGCGTCTGCAAATACAGCTTGATGTTCCGCACGCCCCGGATCTGCCGGATGACCATATCATACAGCCCGCAGTCCACCGACGTTCCGTCCGCATAATAATACATCCCCGGCTCAATCCGCAGGGCCTTGTACCGGCTGTCCGGCGAAGCGTTCAGTCCCTCTGCCCAGATCATGCGTCCCGGTCCGAAATTCACCGACGAATCCAGCCAGTCATACATATTCAGTGCCAGCAAATCATCGCCGGTGCTTCCAGACAACCCGTGAATCCACACCCGCTCCGTGTTGCCGTTGAGATGAATGCCATCGGCATAACATTCGCAGAACGTGATTTCCTCAATCACCACATCGGAAATGTCCCCCATCTGCACGGAAAATCCGGCGGTATGCGCGAAGGTCATATTTTTCAACATCACCCCGGTGATATTGTTGAAAAGCATACAGGTGGACACCCCGTAGAAACTGCGCTGTTCATCGTACTTGCCGCTTCGTCCGTAACCGGCTCTCGCTCGGTACGATTCTTCCCAGCGTCCGCCAATAATCGTGATATTTTCATCCCGATCCTTGCCGGAAACGGGCATATGAGTACCGTCCTGCGTATGCTCGTTCCGGAGCAGCAACACTTGCACCCCTGCCATCTGGCAAATTTCTGCACCATCCGCCGCCTCAATGCGCCGGTTCGATGGAATCACCACCGTGCCATCCATATAGTACGGTTCAACCGCCGCCGGAATCCGTACAATTTCATGGTCATTCACCGCCTGCTGCAGTGCATCGGTCCAGACCGTGACTTCCGTACCATTCTGGACCCCCCTGCGGGTCCGGTGGGCATAATCCAACAGACTGCACCCGTCCGTCAGCTGTGCGGACCGGTGTTCCTGCTGTTGCTTCATCTCTGTCAGCGCCCGTCGGATTTGTTCCTGGGTTTTCCGCATGATTCATTCGCTCCCCTCTATATGCATGGATGCGGATTTTCCACAATTTATACGGAATATGTGGAAAGATGCCGCATCCTCGTTTTCTTCCTC
>JAFTRF010000105.1 GCA_017462405.1 Clostridia bacterium
GCCGAGCAGATGATGCTCAATTTCCGCAGTGCGGCATTCCTGTCGAAGTGGTGCGGCGATCTGCGGACGGCGCAGCGCCCCGCGGGGCAGATCCCCTGTGTCGTGCCCTCCACCGGATGGGGCTACTACGGGCTGATGGGGCCGGATTGGTCGAGTGCGCTGATCAATGTCCCGTGGTATATTTATCTCTATACAGGCAACCGGAACATTCTGGAACAGAACTACGATGCTATCCGGCGCAATTTTGAATTTATGGAGAGCATGACCACCGACCTGACGCTGAATTATGGTACGGGCGACTGGTGCGCACCCTTTGACGGGCCGGGCATCGGTGTCAATATGGGCTCCTACAAATGTCCGACCGAGGTTTCCGATACGGGCTTCTTTTACTATGCCGCAATCATGCTGGCAAAAATGGCCCACATTCTGCACAAACCGGAGGATGAAGCATACTATACAGAGCGGGCCGGGTGCATACGTACCGTATTCCGGTCGAGATTTTTTGATCCGGTTTCCTGTACGGTAACGGGGGACTGCCAGACGGCTACCGCTGTAATGCTGTACTTCGGCTTATGTGAACCGGAGGAGCGGGCAGGATTGCTGAAGCGCCTGCTGGAGCAGATCGACGAGAAGGACGGGCATCTGGATTTTGGCGTGCTGGGATGCAAGATGGTGATGCAGACGCTGGGGCAGATGGGCCGCGCCGATGTCAGCGTAGCTATGATGGAGCAGAAGACCTATCCCAGCCTGCGCAACTGGCTGGATCAAGGCGCAACCACGCTGTGGGAATGCTGGAACGGCGGCGGGGAACGGAATGGTTCGCTGAATCACCATATGTTCTCGGATTTCGCCGCATTTATGCACAAGTACATCGGCGGCCTTGCACCGGACGAGGATGCACCCGGTTTCCGGCACATTGTGTTCCGTCCGGGTGTGGATTCCGGTGTGACTTCTGCATCGTCCCGGCACGAATCCGTGTACGGTACCGTTGCGTGTGCCTGGTCGCTCGCAGATCATGTGCTGACGCTGGATCTGCAGATTCCCACCGGATGCACGGGTACGCTGTATCTGCCGCAGTCGTTGCTGGAAAGCTTGTCGGAAAATGGTCAGCCGCTGTACTGCGATGGGGAAGTTTGCATACATCTGGTTTCCGGCAGTTATCATCTTATGGCCAAAAAATAATTTCGGAAAATTTGTCCGCAGGGCTTGCGTAATACACAAAAATCGCCTATAATAAGGGGACAAGGTTTCTTTGAAAGGAGTTTTCAACATGGCACAGATTACGAAGAACACGCTGATCGGCGACATTCTGGATATGGACAGAACGACTGCTCCCTACTTCCTGGAAATGGGCATGCATTGCCTGGGTTGCCCCTCTGCTCGTGGCGAATCTCTGGAGCAGGCTTGTGCCGTTCACGGCGTAGATGTCGATGAACTGGTTGCAAAGATCAACGCACACCTGGCTGGTAAATAATTCGCGGGCCGTCCGAGCAGATCGATTGCCGGGCGGCCTTTTTCTGTCTGAAAGGAATATACATATGAACGGAACCATACAGTTGAATCCTCGCCTGCATCTGGCGGCGTCCATGATCCGCCCCGGTACGAAACTGGCAGACATCGGTACTGACCACGGCCATTTGCCCATTGCACTGCTACAGCAAAATGCCGTCGCATCGGCCATCGGTGCCGATTTGCGGGAAGGGCCGCTGGCACACGCCCGCAAAAATGCCGTACAATACGGTGTGGCAGACCGTATTTCCTTGCGCTGCTGCAACGGTCTGACCGGCATTGCACCGGAAGAGGCCGATGACATCGTGATCGCCGGTATGGGCGGTGAACTGATCGCCACGATTCTGCAGGCAGCACCGTGGGTCAAGGACCCGTCGAAGCGGCTGATCCTGCAGGCTATGTCTTCCGCAGAGGAACTGCGCCGCTATTTGTACACCGAAGGCTTCTTCATTGAGCGGGAGGAGGCCGTCACCGATGCCAACCGGGTATATACCGTTCTGCAGGCGGTTTATGCACCCGACCGGAAGCAGGAACGGTTTCCCGGCTTTGATTACATCGGTGCATTGGATCTGGAGACATCGGAAACGGCACGTGATTTTGCCCGTCGCCAACTGCGCCATCTGACCAAAAAGCTGCAGGGACAGCAAATGCAGTGTGATCCTGCGGCAGCAGATACGTTGACCATCATCCGCGACATTGCAATGCGCATCGGAGGCCATCCCGTGGTGTTTGCCGGTGATCTTTACGATGCAATTGATGCCATCGCACCCTTTGCATCGGCCATGGATTTCGACAATGTCGGTTTGCTGGTCGGTACAC
>JAFTRF010000106.1 GCA_017462405.1 Clostridia bacterium
ACAAAACCCGCACCGGGATATGATTCCGAATTAACGCGCGACGACCCGGAAGCGCGCTATATGAAAGAAATCCATGAAATGGCCGTCTCCGGTGAATCCATTCACGCGGCGATGGGCACGCAGCTTCCGCTGCCGAAGTGGGAAGACATTCTGCTTCTTGGCGCGCAGCTCGATCCCGCCCCCCTGAATGACGGCGACCCGGTCAGCACACAGACGATTATCGGGAAGCATGCAAAGAAACCGATGGTCCTCGAGAGTCCGGTCTATATCTCCCACATGTCCTTTGGCGCGCTGTCAAAAGAGATCAAAATCGCGCTGGCAAAAGGTTCCGCAATGGCAGAGACAGCCATGTGCAGCGGCGAGGGAGGCATTCTTCCGGAGGAGAAAGCTGCTGCCTATAAATATATTTTCGAATATATTCCAAACAGATACAGTGTCACGGATGAAAATCTGCGCACATCCGACGCGATTGAGATCAAAATCGGCCAGGGCACAAAACCCGGAATGGGCGGACATCTGCCCGGCAGCAAAGTGACGCCGGAAATTGCAGCTGTCAGGGAAAAGCCCGTGGGGGAAGACGTACAGAGCACCAGCAAGTTTCCGGAGATCAATACGAAAGAAGATCTGAAAGAAATGGTCGATATGCTGCGGGATCGCTCGGACGGACGCCCGGTCGGCATCAAAATTGCGGCGGGCAACATCGAGCAGGATCTGGCGTGGTGCGTATTCGCTGAGCCGGACTTTATCACGATCGACGGACGCGGCGGCGCAACCGGTTCCAGCCCGTATTTCATGCGGGAGGCAACTTCGGTTCCGACCATTTACGCGCTGTCCCGCGCGCGCAAATATCTGGATTCCGTTCATTCTGATATTGCGCTGGTCATCACCGGAGGCTTGCGGGTATCCGCGGACTTCGCGAAAGCACTGGCTATGGGAGCTGATGCAGTCGCGGTTGCGAGCGGCGCGCTGATCGCCGCTGCCTGCCAGCAGTACCGGATCTGCGGAACCGGCTACTGTCCGGTCGGCATTGCCACACAGAATCCCATGCTCCGCAAGCGTCTGAAAATTGATGAGACAGCACAGCGGGTTGCCAACTACCTGCTTGTTTCGACGGAAGAACTGAAAATGTTCGCCCGGATCTCAGGCGTTGCGGATGTGCATCAGCTGACATACGGGAATCTGATCACAACAGATGAAGCGATTGCAAAGTATACCGGTATCGTACACGCCGGTGCCTCAAAACTATAATTATTTCCATGATGGACAAAAGTGGCAGTTTTGCATAATGCAGAACTGCCGCTTTTCCTATTTAGTATCTGCTCAACAACACACCAGCCGTCGTAATTATTTTCCTCGAGTGCCTTGTAAAGCGCCGCAAAGTCGATCGTACCCTTCCCCGGCTCCACCATGATATTTTCTGTCACTGCTTTTGCAAAGGACCATCCGTTCTTGTCCATCTCGGCCTTAACGCCAAGATCGCAGTCTTTCAGATGGATGTACGGAATGCGGTCCGCATGCTTTTTGTAGAAGCTGATCGGCTCTCCGCCGCCGTATACATGATGGCCTGTGTCAAAGCAGAGATCAACGGTTGTATCCGCAAGAAAACGTTCAATTTCTTCTTCTGTCTCTACATGACAATCGACATGCGGGTGGAATACTCCCCACAGGCCATACGATGCGACATGATCTGCGCAGCGCTGAACATTTTTGCAGTAGGTGTTCCATTCCTCATCAGAGAGCTGACGTGGCATGACATCAACGCCGGTTTCCAGATCAGTATACATCGGAGGAAGGAGTACGATATATTTTGTCTCCGAAAACTGCCCGAGAAGCGCTGCAATATCATCAATTGTTGCAAAAACATTTTTAACTGACTCCTCATCGAGGAAATTTCCGCCCACTGTTCCCCCGACCAACGCCAGACCGCGTGCCTCCAGAGCATTTTTCAG
>JAFTRF010000005.1 GCA_017462405.1 Clostridia bacterium
ACGCGGTATTTTAGCTTCACCTCCTTCCAGCTTCGTACAGAAAATTTTGCAGAACTTCTACCTGCATTTTCAGCTTAGCAATTTCATTCTTTTGTCGCTGGGCCTCGTTCGCCGCATTCTTGGAAGGACGACCTTTAGGCAAAGGGGTATAACCGTTTGCTATTAAGCGACGCTTACGGTTCTGCCGGGTTACCAGTCGTGTGATCTGTTCCTTGCTCAAACCATAGCTTTCTCCAATTTCACGATTAGTTTCTCCTGCGGCTTTTCTACGGAATACTTCGTCTGTAAGGGCTTCCATTTTTACATATTTTCTCGGCATAAAGATACCTCCTGTCGTAGTTTTATTCTACAACAGGAGGTCTTTTCTTTCAATGTCCGTTTTTTAGGGTATAGTCCACAGGAGCTCCCTCTTTTTATTGTGCGGAATTTTTTACAGTGATTCCTTATGCTTGATGTCCGACAGCAGCTGCACGACTTCACCCAGCGCGTACACCACGGCACCCGCGATCAGCAATACTCCAAGCACCGTCAGACAATGCAGCTTGTCCATTTCGGTACCCTCGGTGGTCAGCACCGTCAGCGCTTCACCCAGCAGGAAAAATACACCGGTGCAGGCGACGGACACGCCGGCCAGCTTGCAGGTCTGGGCGGTGACGTTCCGGGGGAATGCGGTGGGCTTGGCGGCGCGGCGGGTGATGTTTTCACTGGTGAAATCCAGATATGCCGACACCAGCACCAGACCAATGATCGTGAGGACGGCTTCCGGTACCATGTAATAGGCGTTGTAGGTCAGCGAATACAGCCATGCGGGCATCCCTTCCGGTGCCCACACACCCCACACGACCCAGCCGGAAATAAAGTGGCAGGCATAGCGCAGGAGCGATGCGGCGGCGGTACCCAGTGCCAGTCCGAGGGCCTGACTGCGGCAGTATTTGCGGCAGAGGCCGCCGAAGCCCAGCACCGCGAATGCGACCAGATAGTCAAACAGGATGATGACCAGCACCGCCCAAAGGGAGGTGCCGTACTTCAGGTTGTGCATACCGAGCATCATCTGCATCAGACCGTACACCGCGCCGGAGAATACACCCCAGCGGGTGCCGTAGCGGTAGGCGATGATGAGCATCGGCGCCATGCTCAGAGCGGTGACAGAGCCGCCCATGGGCATTTCCAGCAGCACGATGTTGCTCAGTACCGTGGCCAGCGCCAGCATGACGGCGCTTTCGGTGAGTCGGAGGATGTTGTTTTTGGTGGTCATTGTTTGTGTCTTCCTTTCTTTTTTGCCGGAAAACCACTTTCGGAGCGACAAAAAAGCGTTTTGCCGGGAATTCGCCCAACAAAACGCACTATTGCTGTCAATTCCTACGCTGGCATTACCCAGATCAGGTATCAGGGTCCCTGCACCCTTGTGCAGATCTCAGCCGGCTGAACCGCCAGCACCCCTTTTCCGATGTTAAATTTTGTATTTTTATCATAGCGCACACGGCGCCGTTTGTCAAGAGGGAATTTTTGCTCAGTTCTGTACCAGATCCCCGGCCAGATTGATGCCGTAGTTCGTGTGCGGATAGTAGCTCATGAACTTGTATTTGGCTTCCTCGTCGAATTCAAGCTTGATGACGGTGATGCCGGCAATTTTATCCGGGATCTCGGTGGGCAGATTCTTCAGGATCAGCCGGTGGCCGTCCATCTCAAAGTCGATGGGCTCTCCGGTGGCCAGGAACGACACGGACTTCGGTGCGCTCATAAAGCCGCCCAGCTGCATCGTGGGCTTTTTCAGCCAGATGCGGTTCCACAGATAGACGGTCTTCCGGTCTTCCGAGGCGCTGGAGCCGTTGACGGTGCATCCGTTGAAAGAGCCGTTGATGTTGGGCTTCATGCCGTATACGGCTTCGCCGTTGACCTCCAGCCAGCGACCGACCGTCTCCAGCGGCGCAATGGCTTCCGGCGGTACGGTGCCGTCTGCCATCGGGCCGATGTTCAGCAGCAGATTGCCGCCGTTGGAGCAGCAGGTGTTCATCATCCGGAGGATCTGCTGGGGCGTGTAGGAATAGGCGGCCGCCTGCTCCGAATCCAGATAGCCCCACGAAATGCCGTTGAAGGTCATGCAGGCCTCCCAGTAGCGGTCCTCAGGATCCACGCTTTCTTCGGGGGTACTGAAATCCTCCGGCAGCTTGCTGCGGTTGTTGATGAGGATGTCCGGCTGCAGCTGGCGCAGGCGATGGTTGCGGTTGATGGAATCCCAGCTTTCGCTGTGACGCATGGGGTGGGGCATATCGTACCACAGAATGTCGATTTTGCCGTAGCGGGTCAGCAGCTCGGTGTTCAGGGCCTCGATGTAGTCGGTGAACCGGCGCCGGGCATCCGGGTCATACACACACCGCCAGCCGTCGGGATGGTGCCAGTCCATGACGGAGGAATACAGGCCGATGCGCAGGCCGTATTTCCGGCAGGAATCCACGAACTCCTGCACCAGATCGCGGCCGCAGTAGTTCCACGAGTTGTACGGGTTTGCGTCGGATTTCCACAGGGAGAAGCCCTCGTGGTGCCGGGTGGTCAGCACGGCATACTTTGCGCCGGCCTTTTTGGCCAGTGCGCACCACTCATCGGTGCATCCGGGCTTGGGGGAGAAGGCACGGGCGTACTGCTCGTACTCCTCAATGGTGTAGTTCTGCTGGGCCATGCACCATTCTCCGGAACCGAAATGGGAAAACAGGCCGTAATGAACGAACATACCGAACCGGGCTTCCTTGAACCATTTCATCCGGGCATCCCTGGTTTCGGCGGTGATGCGGTTGTATTCCGCTGCAGTGATGTGCTCCATAACAATCTCCTTATATACGGTGCAGTGCGCACACAAGATCGCGGCAAAGCGCTGTTGAGGAAATGGTAACATCCGGAAACCGGAATGTCAAGAGTAAAAATAACAAAAAATAGTCGATATTACTCAATACAGAGAAATAACGGTCAAAAGGCGCCGCCGGAATCTATGCAGATGAAAATAATTTTTGCTATGAAAAATGGAATTTTTGTGAAATACGCAAAAATCGGATTGACTTTTGGGCGAAAAATTATTATAATAGTCCCTGTGTTGTCCGTATTTTACAGCAAGGGTGCCGGTTCCGGCAACGGCTGCGGACATAAATCAGACAGGAGGATTTTTTGCATGAAGCGAAAAGGCAAATGGGTACTCTTTGTGACTGCGCTGCTGATTCTGGCCTTCAGCCTTACGGCATTTTTCGGTATTTATACCGAAGTGGGCGATCTGGATCTGCCGGTCATCAAAGGAGCCAACGACATCCGCTGGGGTATTGACATCCGCGGCGGTGTGGAAGTAACGTTCAATCCGGTGGATGAGGACGGCAAGATCATGGAGGCCACCGAAGCGCAGCTGAATGCGGCGCAGGAAATCATCGGTACCCGACTGACCGACAATCACATTACGGACTATGAGCTGTATGTGGACTATGAGAATTCCCGGTTGATCGTGCGTTTCCCGTGGAAGGAAGGGGAGTCCAACTTCGATCCCCAGAAGGCCATTGAGGAAATTTCCGTGACGGCCATGCTGACCTTCCGTGAAGGCAACAATACGGTGGAAAAGAAGGATGAAGAGGGCAACGTCATCGGCTATGAGCCCGACGGTGTGACCAAGGAAAACATCATCCTCAACGGCAACAACGTCAAGGAAGCAACGGCATACTATTCTTCGAGCGACGGTACTTACGGTGTCAACCTGAAGCTGGACGAGTACGGTACCAAGCAGTTTGCAGAGTACACCAAGAAGCTTGCCACGACCAAGGGCACCATCTCCATCTGGCTGGATGATGAGATGATCTCTTACCCCACGGTAAATGAGGAAATCGCCACCGGCGAAGCTTCCATCACCGGCAGCTTTACTGCAGAGCAGGCTACCAAGCTGGCAAACCAGATCAATGCCGGTGCCCTGCCCTTCCAGCTGACCGTTTCCAGCTACAACTCCATCAATCCCACGCTGGGTACCTCCGCGCTCAATGCCATGCTGCTCGCCGGTGTCATTGCACTGGTGCTCATCTGCATCTTCATGATCGTGGTGTATCGTCTGCCCGGTGTGGTGGCCTGCCTCACGCTGCTGGGTCAGGTAGCCATCATCATTGCCTGCACTTCCGGCTATTTCCCCGACAGCAACAGCTTTACGCTGACGCTGCCCGGTATTGCCGGTATCATCCTGTCCATCGGTATGGGTGTGGATGCCAACATCATTACCGACGAGCGCATCCGTGAGGAACTCCGCAAGGGCAAGTCGCTGGACAGCGCCATTGCTGCCGGTTCCAAGGAAAGTGCATCTGCCATCATCGACGGCAACGTGACCAACGTGATCGTGGCTGTAATTCTGATGGGCGTGTTCGGTTCCCCCAACGGTCTCTGTTACAAGCTGCTGTCCCCGTTCCTGTTCATGTTCGGCACGTCGGTCACTGGCTCCATCTATTCGTTTGGCTATACGCTGCTCATCGGTGTAATCGCCAACTTCGTCATGGGTGTGGGTGCAACCCGTCTGCTGATGTATGCACTGACCAAATTCAATGTCTTCCGCAAGAAGTGGCTGTTCGGAGGTGCTCGTGATGCAGAATAAGGGTTTTGATTTTATCGGCAAGCGGAAAGTATTCTTCATCCTTGCCGTCTGCGTTTTGGTGCTGGGCTTCGTGGCCAACCTGATTCTGGGTACCCGCATGGATATTCAGTTTACCGGCGGTACCATCGTGAAGTATTCCTATACCGGCGAAGTGGACAAGGCACAGCTGGAGGACATTTTCGCAAAATACACCGATGGCAAAGAAAGCTATTCTTTCGCAACCAACAATCTCACCAGCGGTGAGGACACCAACCCCAATATCGTGTCGGTGACGCTGCCGGTGGATGCACTGCTTTCGACCGAGGATCTCAGCGCCATGCTGACCGATCTGCAGGCTAAGCTGCCGGGCGCGAAGTTCCATCAGGTGGAATCCAGCACCGTTGAGGCAACCATGGGCCGTGAATTCTTCGGCAAGTGCATGGTGGCCATCGTGCTGGCTTCGGTACTGATGCTGGTGTATGTGGCCATCCGGTTCCGCAGAATCGGCGGTTGGTCCGCCGGTCTGGTTGCACTGCTAGCGCTGATTCAGGACGTGCTGGTTGCGTACTTTGTGTTTGTGATTTTCCGCATCGAACTGGACGACAACTTCGTGGCTGTGGTGCTGTCGATTCTGGGTTACTCGTTGAACGATACCATCGTTATCTACGACCGGATCCGTGAAAACCGCCGTCTGGCACCGCGTGCATCGCTGTCCGACGTGGTGAATCTGAGTGTCAATCAGTCGCTCCGCCGTACGCTGAATACCTCCATCACCACCTTTGTGGCCGTGAGCTGCATTACGGTGGTGGCACTGGTCTACGGTCTGGATTCTCTGCTGAGTTTCTCGGTGCCGATGATGTTCGGTATTCTGTCCGGCTTCTACACGACCACTTTCCTGGCTGCACCCATGTGGGCATGGCTGAAGGAAAAGCTGAATGCCCGTGCCGTTGCAAAGGCTGAGGCTGCAGCTGAAGCCAAAAAGGCCAAGAAAGCCGCCAAGAAGAAAGGCAAGAAATAATCGCCGTTTTCCGGCCTGAAAAAGTCCCCGTTTCCAACTGGAAACGGGGACTTTTTTGGGCTGTATTATGTTTGGCGATTTATAATGGGTTTCCGGGGAGCAGCGGTTCCAGCACTTCCCGGATTTTTTTGGCCATGAGGTAAAAACCAAGATCGTTGGGATGGGTGCGGTCAACGGTGCAGGCGTGGACATCCGTGCCTGTAAAATAATCCTTGCCACAGATGAAATATACGTTACGGTCGCCCCGGCCGCGCGCATTTTCATAGGTCCGGCGGATGATCGCGGCCCGCTGCTCACTTTCGGCCGGGTCGGAGGCATAATTGGGACGGGAAAGCATGATGACGGGCAGTTCGGGGTGCCGTTCCCGGATGATCCGGAAAAAAGGCTCGTGCGTTTCGGCCAGATGTTCTACCGTGGGGGCGTTGTAGTCGTAATCGTACACAAATACGGACATCGGCATCGACGCAATGAAGCGGGCGATTTCCGCTTCACCGCGGGCGCTGCCGGAAAAGCCAAAATTGATGTAGTCCATGTTCAGCCAGCGGGACAAAAATGCGATGTACGTATTGCCGGTGCGGCTGGCACAACCGCCCTCGGTGATGGACGAGCCGTAGAAAATGACTGGCAGCGGATTGCGGTACGGCGTGGGGGCCTCCATCACGGCATCGTCGTCGATGCCGAAGAAAATTTGGTCGATGACCTCATTTTTCGGGAGAAAGACGGTGATGTCCTGCATGGTGCCGTCCAAGGTGAATACAGCCTCAGAGCGGTTGAGGTCGGTGCCGCGGGCGCCGGTGGGAAACACACTGCCGAGAAAGCGGCCATCGGGCCGGGGACCGGCGTAGACGTCCAGCCCGGAGGAGGAAATCTGCGGGATGGCATAATCCCGGATGAAGGTTTTGGCGATCAGCCGTACCCACAGCGTTTTGCTGTTGGTACGGAAGCAGACCCGGCCACCGGTGCTGCGGCTGCCGAACTGACGGATGTGCGGGAACTGCGCCATGATGGATTCCGGCAGGCGCATCAGCGAGCTACCGGCCACATAGGGCAGACCAAAAATCTGAATGGGGGTATCGCGGCATTCGAAAATTCTCATAGACGGCACTCCTTATGGGGTCAGCGGATTACTGTGGCCAGTATTTCCGGTCGAGCGAGCGATGCTGGATGGCTTCGCCGATGTGAATGGTGTCGATGACCTCGGCACCGTCCAGATCGGCAATGGTGCGGGCAACCTTCAGAATGCGGTCGTAAGCGCGGGCAGACAGACCCAGCCGGTCAAAGGCACCGCGCAGCAGCAGCCTGGCCCGGTCGGTCATGGGGCAGCATTCCCGGAGCAGTGCCGGGGTCAGCCGGGCATTGCTATAAATGCCGGTGTTTTTGTAGCGCTCCTGCTGCAGCTTGCGGGCGGCATTGACACGGGCGCGGATATCAGCGGAGGACTCGGCCTTTTCCGTGGAAGAAAGGGCATCGTACTCCACCGGAGGTACCTCAATGTGCAGATCCAGCCGGTCGAGCAACGGGCCGGAGACGCGGTTCAGGTAACGGGCAACGGTCTTCTCACTGCAGGTGCAGGGGCGGGTGGGGTGTCCGAAATAGCCGCAGGGGCAAGGATTCATGGCCGCGACCAGCATCACCGAACAAGGGTACGACAGCGTGGCATTGACGCGGGAAATGGTCACCCGACCGTCTTCGATGGGCTGACGGAGGACTTCCATGGCTTCGCGGGAGAATTCCGGCAGTTCGTCCAGAAACAGGACGCCGTTGTGTGCCAGCGAGATTTCGCCGGGGTGCGGGATAGAACCGCCGCCGGACAATCCGACCGGCGAAATGGTGTGGTGCGGCGACCGGAACGGGCGGTGCGTGATGAGCGAAGCACCACCGGGCAGACATCCGGCGACGGAATGCAGACGAGTTGTTTCGATGGACTCGTCAAATGTCATTTCCGGCAGAATGGAGGGCAGACGCTTGGCCAGCATACTCTTGCCAGAGCCGGGCGGGCCGATGAGCAGGACATTGTGACCGCCGGCGGCGGCAATTTCCAGCGCGCGCTTGGCTTCCTGCTGACCGCGGACCTCGGAAAAATCCGGTTGGGGCAGGCAGTTGCCCGGTGTGCTCAGATCGGCGCGGGCAGGTGTCAGCGGGCGCTTGCCGGTCAGATGTCCGACCAGCGCGCCGATGTCCGGCACAGGGTATACATCAATGCCCGTAACCACGGCACCTTCGGCGGCATTGTCGGCCGGGACGAATGCGGCCCTGTAGCCGTGTTCCCGCGCCTTGATGACCATGGAAAGCACGCCGTTGACCGGACGCACCTGTCCGGACAGCGACAACTCGCCCACGAAGATCGCATCGTCCATCTGACAGCGCAGTTGACCGGAGGCATGGAGCAGCGCCAGAAACAGCGGAACGTCGTAGACGGCTCCCTCTTTCCGGATATCCGCCGGAGCCAGATTCACCGTGATCCGGCTGACGGGGAATTCGAATCCGTTGTTTTTCATGGCGGCCCGGACGCGTTCGCGGGATTCCCGCACGGTCGCATCCGGCAAACCGACCACATCAAATGCAGGCAGCCCCTGCGATAAATCCGCCTCCACCGAAACGGCGTAGGCATCCATTCCAAACAAACCCATACTGTGCAGTACCGCAAGCATTCCGACCGACTCCTTTGCATTGAATACATCTGTAAACCAGTATAACGGATTTTTGATGCTGGTGCAAGGGGGATGGCGGTAATTCGTAAATGATTTCATGCAACAAGCATTTCACTTGTCCAAACCTTCCTTGCTCAAACGAAGGGAAACCGCGAAGCGATGAAGGGAGGGCGGTAGGGGCGGCAACTTGCCGCCCGGAGATTCCACATCCGACATGGTTCTGTAAACCGGAAATTTAATGGACAGACAGCATCCGCCATGGGCATGAACCCCACGGGCAGCAGATTGCCGTCCTGTCGGATTTTGCTCAGATTAAAAGAAGGTAAGCGTGGATAAAAGAGAAGAAATGCCATCCGGCATCTTCGGGGCAATGCACAAGATTGACAGAGGGGCTTCCAGATAAATTTATTGCATTTGGGGCAAAGTCGTGGTATAATAACTGCGATATTCTATCCAGAAAGGATTGCGACCCATGAAGCTCATTCAGATCGGGGCCGGGGCACAGCTGGCAGTCATCCGCGATGACCGTTTCCAGACTGTGCGGATCTCGGCCCATTTTATGATGCCGGTAGTGGCGGAGAAGATGGCAGCGTATGCATTGCTGCCGCGGCTTTTGCCACGGGGATGCGCCCGCTACCCGGACTATACGGCATTTAACCGTAAGCTGGCCATGCTGTACGGTGCCGGGATCACCGGCTCGGTGCAGATGTCTGGCGAAACGGAAATGATCCACATTTCACTGGGAATGCTTGATGACCGGTATGTGCCGGACGGTGAAAGTATTCTGGCGGAGGGCATCGGATTGCTGTGCGATGTGATGTTTGACCCGGTACTGGACGAAAACGGTTGGTTCCGGGCGGCCGATGTGGCCGAGGAAAAACGGAATCTGACGGAGGAGATCCGTGCGGAACTCAACGATAAGCGGGGCTATGCGCTGCGCCGTGCCAGGGAGATCATGTTTGACGGCGAACCCTACGGTGCGCCGCGGCAGGGAACCCCGGAGGATGTGGAGGCATTGACCCCGGCCGGATTGACAGAGGAATGGAAAACCATCCTGCGGACGGCACCGATCACGGTGACGGCCATCGGCATGGTAGATGAGGAGATCGCGGCGGCGGCCTTTGCGGAGGCACTGAAGCGCATCAGCCGCGCACCGGTGCAGCTGCCGGTGCCGGTACAGCGTGCTGGCAATGCATTGCGGGAGGTTACGGAACGCACCGAAGCCCAGCAGGCAAAGCTGGTGATGGGCTTCCGGGTACAGCTGCCGGAGGACGGCAACACGATGCCGCTGCGGCTGGGTACCGTGCTGCTGGGCGGCACCCCGTCGTCCCGCCTGTTCAAAAACGTGCGGGAACGGCTGAGTCTGTGCTATTATTGTGCAGCACGCTGCGACTGGAACAAGGGTGTGCTGATGGTAGACAGCGGTGTGCAGGAGGACAAGGCGGCACAGGTGCGCGCTGAGGTCCTGCATCAGCTGGAGGAACTGCAGCAGGGGCGCTTTGACGCGGAGGAACTGGAAATTGCCCGCCGTGCCATGATCGACCAGTTCGGTTCGGTATCGGATTCCGTCGGGATGCTGGACGGCTGGTACACCGACCAGCTGCGTACCGGCAGCATCATGACACCGGAAGAAGCTGAAGCCCGGATTCAGGCGGTGACGGCAGAGGATATCGCGCAGGCACTGTCTGGTGTCCGTCCGGAACTGTTTTACCTGCTGGCCGGACAGGAGGAGGTGCCGAACGCATGAAGCAGATCACCAAGCGAACCGTATGCGGCGATACATTGTGGGAAGCCGTACACGAATCCGGACTGAGGGTCATGATTTATCCCAAGGAAAAGTATTCCACGACTTATGCGATGTTCAGCACAGCCTACGGCTCCATTGATGAGACGTTTGCCCGCGGCGACGAGGATTTTGTGACGGTGCCGGCCGGCATCGCACATTATCTGGAGCATAAAATGTTCGAAAACGAAGGCGAGGATGCATTTGAACGCTATGCCCGTACCGGTGCCAGTGCCAATGCATATACGACCTTTGACAAGACGTGCTACCTGTTTTCCTGCTCGAAGCGGTTCATGGAATCGCTGGAAATTCTGCTGGATTTTGTCCAGCGGCCGTATTTTACCCCGGAAACGGTGCAGAAAGAGCAGGGCATCATCGCGCAGGAGATCCGTATGGGTGAGGATCACCCGGCGCACAAGCTGATCTGGAATCTGCTGGAGGATGTGTACGAAAGTCATCCGGTGCGCATCAGCATTGCGGGTACGGTGGAATCCATTGCCAAAATCGACGATCAGCTGCTGTACCGCTGTTATCACACATTCTACCATCCGTCCAACATGGTTGTGACGGTGGCGGGCAATGCAGATCCGGAGGCCGTGCTGGCACTGGTGGACCGGATGGTGCCGACGATGCCTGCGCCGGAAATCCGGCGGCAATTTCCGCAGGAACCGCGGACGGTGATGCAGAAGCGCCGGGTAGAAACGGCTCCGGTCGCCCTTCCGATGTTTGCCGTCGGCTACAAGGAGGATGCAGCCGGACGTAAAACCGAGGAAGAGTTGTCGGCAACCGATCTGCTGCTGCGTATCCTGATCGGCAATACCTCACCGCTGTACCGGCGACTGCAGGAGCAGGGGCTTGTCAACGATGAGTTTGATGCGGAATACCTCGAAGGGCCGGGCTACGCGATGGTCATGGTCAGCGGTGAATCCTGTGACCCGGACCGGGTCGTGGACGAACTGAACCGGGAGGTGGCGCGCCTGCGCCGCGAGGGTATCCCGGAGGAGGACTTCGAATGTGCCCGCCGCGCGGCTTATGGCTGTGCAATTGCCGCCTACAGCAATGTCGGCACGCTGTGCAATGTGATGACGGATTGTGCGTTGGGCGGCCGCCCGTTTGGTGTGGAGCAGGAGATCCTGCATACCATGACCAGAGAGCGGGTAGAGCAGCGTTTGCAGGAAGAACTGGATCCGGATCGGATGGCCGTGTCCATCCTCGTGCCTCCGGAAGAATTTTGAAAGAAGGAATCATAATATGACAACAGTAAATTTCGGCGGCGTTATGGACCCGCTGTTTTCCGTGGACATTAACCCGGTCGCATTTACCATCGGTTCGCTGGAAGTGCGCTGGTACGGCCTTTTCATCGGCCTGGGCATGATTCTGGCGATCCTGTATGCCAGCCATTATGCCAAGAAATTCGGCGTGGACGGCGACCGTATGTTTGACGTGGCCATTCTGAGCATCGTGATCGGTGTGCTGGGTGCCCGCCTGTACTATGTGCTGTTCAACCTGAGCGAATATAAAAATGCGTCGTTCTGGGACATCCTGAACATCCGGGACGGCGGTCTGGCAATTTACGGCGGTATCATCTGCGGTATGCTGTCGGGGTGGCTGCTGTGCAAATGGCGAAAAGTAAAAATCCTGCCCATGATGGACCTCGCCTCCATCGGCTTCCTCATCGGTCAGACGCTGGGGCGCTGGGGCAACTTCACCAATCAGGAAGCATTCGGATGCAATACCGACCTGCCGTGGGGTATGTACAGCCTGCGGACCAATGCGTACCTGACCGCACATCGTCTGGAACTGCTCGACCGCGGCATCGTGGTCAATCCCGCACAGATGGTACATCCTTGCTTCCTGTATGAATCTCTGTGGTGTCTGCTTGGTTTCCTGCTGATCCACTTCTTTGTACGCAAGAATCGCCGGTATGATGGCCAGATCCTGCTGCTGTATATCTTCTGGTACGGTCTGGGTCGTTTCTGGATCGAAGGCCTGCGTACCGACAGCCTGATGTGGGGCCCGTACCGCATTTCTCAGCTGATTGCGGCAGTGTGCGTATTCACGGCGGGCATTCTGCTGCGGAATCTGCGGAAGCGCCGCAGCATCTTCGGTGAGGAAGGTCTGAAGCTGCAGCTGGCGGAAGAAGCGGAACTGAAGGCACAGAAAGCCGAAGCCAAGTTGCAGAAGGCGGCTGCCAAAGCAGCTGCAAAGGCAGACGAGCAGTCCGATGCGGACGAACCCAAGCAGGGAGAGCAGTGAACAATATGGCACAGATTATCAACGGAAAGGTGATTTCTGCCGCCATTAAGGCGGAAATCCGTTCCGAAACAGAAAAAATGGCCGCGCAGGGCACCGTGCCCGGATTGGCGGTCGTGCTGGTGGGCGCAGATCCTGCGTCGCAGGTGTATGTACGCAACAAAGAAAAGGCTTGCGCGGAACTGGGCTTTTACAGCGAAAAACACCTGCTCCCGGCAGAGATCACGCAGGAGGAACTGCTGGAACGGGTCCGGGCGCTGAATGCGGATGACCGCATTCACGGCATTCTCGTGCAGCTGCCGCTGCCGAAGCATCTCAACGATGAGATCATCATCGCCAACATCGACCCGAAGAAGGACGTGGACGCATTCCATGAGCTGAATGTG
>JAFTRF010000107.1 GCA_017462405.1 Clostridia bacterium
GGCGAAACACTCCGCCGTCCGTTGGAGCAGCTGTGCGGACGGCGCTTTGGCCCGGCTGGTGTCGTACATTCCGACGGAATGACCCGCATGGTGTTCAGTGAAAGGGCATCGTATCAGGCGGAAACCGGCTGGGCCCAGCATATTTGCCGGGGCGCCCAGATGTGCGGCGACCACTACGAATTTTTCCATGACGGCAGCGGACGGGCGGTCATGGTACTCAGCGACGGCATGGGCAGCGGTGGCCGGGCAGCGGTGGACTCCGCCATGACCTGCGGCATCTTGTCCCGGTTGGTGCTGTCCGGGCTGGGGTATGACTGTGCGCTGCGGATGATCAATTCTTCGCTGTATGTCAAATCCGGGGACGAAAGTCTGGCTACGGTGGACATTGCGACGGTAGACCTGTACACCGGGCAGGCCGTGTTCCGCAAAGCCGGTGCTGCAGCCGGATTCGTTCGCCGGGGTACGGAAGTGGAAGTCATTGATCTGGCATCCTTGCCAGCGGGCATTTTGCAGGATGTGCGTTTTGCCAGTACCGAGCGGGCGCTGCAGCCGGGGGACTGGGTCGTACTGGTGTCCGACGGTGCCGTCGTCAACGGCACGGAATGGCTGACGGAATGCATCCGCTCAGCCGAAGGCACCCCACAAGAGTTGTCCGATGCCATTCTGCAGTGTGCGGCGCAGCAGCGAAAGGATGGCCACGACGACGATGTGACCGCAGCGGTGCTGCGGCTGAAAGCAGGGTAATCCTGTAAGGTCAGACACCCCGTTTGCAGGAAATGCGGTCAATTTTAGGCTTTTGCGATACCCCAAAAGACCTCTCATCCTCGCTTTGCAGCGTTTTTGAAGATAATGCAGGCACGCTCTCCCTCCGGGAGAACTGGCAGCCCGCAGGGCCGACTGAGAGGGCTTGCTAAAGTTTGCAGGGACGGGTCACGCTTGACGAGCACACGCCCTTATCGGGGCAGCGGCGGTGTGTGCCGGTTCAATATGCGGTGCATTGCGGCGGCAAGGGCCATTTTCAATACATCGGCAGGCAAAAAAGGCAAAACACAAAAGAGCAGACCTTGTCCGGGTGCAATCCCGGTCACGGCGCAATACCAGAGTGTGCCGGCTGTGTCCAGCAGAAACAAACCTGCGCAGAGTGCGCCCCATACCCAGAACGGATGTGCGGGCGTGCTCCGGGTCAGCCGGGCGATGCACCATACGGCGACCGGTCCCGCCAGCAGAAAACCGCCGGTGGGGCCAAGCAATACACCGGGACCGCCGGTCATGCCGGAAAAGACGGGCAGTCCCGCCAGCCCCAGCAGCAGATGCAGTACGGCGGCGGTACAGGCGGTCCGGGGTGGCAGCAGCAAGCCGGTCAGAAACAGTCCCAGTGTCAGCAGCGTGACCGGGACGGAAGTCAGCGGGAGCGGCACAGCGATCATAGCGCACACGGCAAGAAATGCCGCAAACAGTGCCGCAGTGGTCAGGGACAAAGCAGAAGAACGCATGAACGAATTCCTTTCGCGGTAAAATACCCGCACAGCATACCATGCGTCCGTTTTGATGTCAATGGAAAAAACATCCACTGCGCAAAAAAAGCATTGCTGTGCGGCGCATATTTCCCGGTAATTGCGGTCAAAATAATTCCGCAATCGTTCAGCGATTGCCGTATCGTTCCGCCGGGCAACGGCGGGGAAAGGGGAATTTGCTGCAATGGGAAGAAAATGGATCCAAGCGCTGCCGGTCATCGTGCTGGCAGCCCTGCTGATGACGGGGTGCAGCTTTCGGCGGAATGACACCTCCTCGGACGGCGGCTCCTCCACCGGGGCGGGCCCCGTGTCCAGCTACCCGGCTTCGTCGTATGCGGAATCCGATTGGGGTGACACCTACAGCTCCGTTTTGTCGGATGGCAACAGTCTGGCTTCGGCCATTCAGTCCGAAATGCATCCCGACCGGAATGAAAGCGCCTCCAGCACATCTGCCCGATAACGGCAACCGCGAAATTGTCATGTGTCTTGACAGTTTCGCGGTTTTTTCTTGCGTAAGTCATTGCATTTTACGATAATCTTTGGTATAATAGAACAAATAACCCCCGCAGCGAGAAATCAAGAAAGAAGTGATTGCAATGATGAAAAACCTGACCATGCTGATGGACTATTACGAATTGTGCATGGCAAACGGCTATCTGCAGAATCATATGGAAGAAAAAACCGCCTGCTTCGATATGTTCTTCCGCAAAGTACCGGACAACGGTGGCTTTGCCATCATGGCCGGTGTGGAGCAGCTCATTGAATATCTGAAGGAGCTGACGTTCACCGATGAGGATATCGAGTATCTGCGGGGCAGAGGCTTTGCGGAAAATTTCCTGACGTACCTGAAGAATTTCCGGTTTACCTGCGACGTGTGGGCCATTCCGGAGGGTACGCCGATTTTCCCCGGTGAGCCCATTGTGACCATCCGCGGTCCGGTGGCACAGGCACAGCTGATCGAAACCATGCTGCTGCTGACCATCAACCACCAGAGCCTGATTGCGACCAAGGCCAACCGCATCGTGCGGGCAGCACAGGGCCGTACCGTGCTGGAATTCGGTTCCCGCCGTGCACAGGGTGCGTCCGGTGCCGTTTACGGTGCCCGCGCGGCTTACATCGCCGGTGTGAACGGTACCGCCTGCGTCATCAGTGACCGGGAATTCGGTGTGCCGGCACTGGGTACGATGGCACACGCATGGATTCAGTTGTTTGAAAAGGAACTGGATGCATTCGAGGCTTTTGCGGTGCAGTACCCCGACAACTGCACGCTGCTGATCGATACGTACAATGCGCTCAAGTCCGGTGTACCGAACGCCATCAAAGCGTTTGACAACGTACTTAAGCCCATCGGCAAGCGCCCCAGAGGTATCCGTATCGACAGCGGCGACATCACCTACCTGTCCAAGCAGGCGCGGAAGATGCTCGACGAAGCCGGTTATGAGGATTGCAAGATCGTGGCCTCCAACTCGCTGGACGAGTACCTGATCCGCGATATGCTCAATCAGGGTGCCAAGGTCGATACCTTTGGTGTTGGCGAGCGTCTGATCACGGCATCGTCCAATCCGGTGTTTGGCGGCGTGTACAAGTTGGTTGCCGTGGAAAGCGGCGGCGAACTGCAGCCCCGTATCAAGGTCAGCGAAAATGTGGGCAAAATCACCAACCCCGGCTTCAAGAAAGTATATCGCCTGTACGAAAAAGAAACGGGCAAAGCCATTGCCGACGTGATCACGCTGTTTGATGAAACCATTGATGACAGCCAGCCCTACGAGCTGTTCGACCCGGTACATACGTGGAAGCGCAAGATCGTGACCGATTACGTGGCACGTCCGCTGCTGGAGCCGATTTTCGTCAAGGGCGAGTGCGTCTACGAATCCCCCGCAATTGAAGACATCCGCAATTATTGCGCCGGGCAGCTGGCAACGCTGTGGGACGAAGTGAAGCGCTTCGAGAATCCCCACAAGTATTATGTGGACCTGTCGCAGCCGTTGTGGGACATGAGAGACCGTCTGCTGACCGCCAGCCAGAGATTCTAAGGAAAATTCGAGATGAAATACGTACAGCTTGGCAAAACCGGTCTGACCATTTCGCGGGTGGGCTTTGGCGGAATTCCCATTCAGCGGATCACGCCGGAGGAGGCCTGGACACTGATGCGGTCTGTGGCGGAGGCTGGCATCAACTACATTGATACGGCCAAGGCCTATACCGTCAGCGAATGCTACATCGGACAGGCCATTGCCGGAATGCGGGAGAAATTTGTGCTGGCGACCAAAAGCATGGCGCGGACGAAGGAAACCATGGCCGCCGACATTGCAGACAGCCTGCGCAAGTTGCAGACGGAGTATATTGACCTGTATCAGGTGCATAACCCGAACATGGAGCAGCTGCGGACGGTCTGCGCCCCCGGCGGCGCGCTGGAAGCACTGCTGGAAGCCAAGGAAGCCGGAAAGATCCGCCACATCGGACTGACGGCGCATTCGGCGGAAGTATTTGAAGCTGGTCTGAATATGGATTGGGTGGAAACCGTGATGTTCCCGTACAATATCGTGGAGACACAGGGCGAAGCATTGATGCATCGCTGTATGGAACGGGGTGTGGGCTTTATCGCCATGAAGCCGATGGCGGGCGGTGCCATCGAAGATGCATCGCTGGCCATGCGGTTCATCTGCGCCAATCCCGACGTGACCGTGGTCATCCCTGGGATGTACAGCCCGGCGGAGGTAGCGGAAAATGTGGCGGCGGCAGAAAATACCGCACCGCTGACGGAAGAAGAACAGGCAAAGCTCCGGAGCGTCCGGGCAGAACTGGGCGGTAATTTCTGCCGACGGTGCAACTACTGTGCGCCGTGTACCGTGGGCATTTCCATTCCCAGTGTATTCCTGTTTGAAGGCTATCTGAGCCGGTACAACCTGGAGGGCTGGGCGCGGGAGCGGTATGCGACCCTGAGCGTCAAGGCCGGTGCCTGCATCGGGTGCGGCGTGTGCGAGACGCGCTGTCCCTATCATCTGCCCATCCGGCAGATGCTGAAAAAAAGTGCCGAAGAATTCGGTGAATGATCGTGCGACCCGTTTGATTTTAAGATAAAAAGGAGAATCATCCCATGAGCGAATTGCTGACCGCTGATTTCATGCTGAAAAATGAGACCGGCAAAATGCTGTATCACAAGTATGCGGCAAAGATGCCCATTTACGACTACCACTGCCATGTCAGCCCCCAGGAGATCTGGGAGGACAAGGCCTACGAGAACATCACGCAGGCGTGGCTGTACGGCGACCACTACAAGTGGCGTCTGATGCGTGCCATGGGCTTCGATGAAAGCTATATTACCGGCGGCCAGAGCGATTACGACCGTTTTCTGGCATTTGCCAAGACGGTGTCCTACTGCATCGGCAACCCGATGTACCACTGGACCCACATGGAGCTGAAAACCTATTTCGGCATCAATGAAGAACTGAACGAGGAATCTGCACCGGCCATCTGGGAAAAAGCCAATGCGATTCTGCAGGGTGGTCTGACCGTGCGGAAGATCATCGAGCAGTCCAACGTGGCCGTGGTGTGCACCACCGATGACCCCGCAGACTCCCTGATTTATCATCAGAAAATCAAGGAAGAGGGCAAGATGAAGACCAAGGTGCTGCCCACCTTCCGTCCCGAAAAGGCGATGAACCCCACCAAGGAATATCTGGAGACGCTGTCGGAAGCCTCCGGCATCAAAATCACCAACTTCGTGACGCTGATGCAGGCGCTGGACAACCGGATGGATTATTTCCATGAGAACGGCTGCCGCATTTCCGACCATTCGTTCGGTGACATCCCGTTCCGCAAGGCATCGCTCCATGAACTGAACATTATGGTTTCGTTCGTACTGCGCGGCGGCGAACTGGGCAAGCGTCAGAAGCAGGCCCTGCAGACCATGATGATGCTGCATCTGGGCCGCGGATACGCAAAGCGCGGCTGGGCAATGCAGCTGCACATTGCGGCACTGCGCAACAACAATACCCGGAAGTTCAACGAGTTGGGTGCCGACAAGGGCTTTGACTCCATTGACGATGGTCTGTTTGCCCGCCCGCTGTCCCATCTGTTGGATGCGCTGGCGATGACGGACGAACTGCCGAAGACCATCCTGTATTCGCTGAATCCCCGCGACAATTATATGCTGGCGACCATGATCGGCAACTTCCAGGGCGGTATGCCCGGCAAGATGCAGCTGGGCTCTGGCTGGTGGTTCAACGATCAGCGCGACGGTATGGAGGAACAGATGCGGGCATTGGCCAACCTCGGTATGCTCAGCCGCTTTGTGGGTATGCTGACCGACTCCCGCAGCTTCCTGTCCTATACCCGCCACGACTACTTCCGCCGGATCATGTGCAATCTGATCGGCAAGTGGGTCGAGGAGGGCGAGTATCCCCACAACGAAGCCCGTCTGGGTCAGATCGTGCAGGATATCTGCTACAACAACGCAGAGGCTTATTTTAATCTGTAAGACATAAAAATGCGCCTTCCGGGCAAACCGGAAGGCGCATTTTTTATCACAACAGCAAGAAAATCAATGTCGCCGGAACCGCCAGTGCTGCCAGCATCATCGTCAGACAACCGCCGCTGCAGCAGCCGCCCCGGTAACCGCCGTATGGACGGTGATGATACACGGGCGGACGGGGTGCAGGCCGATGGTGCATGGGCGGACGGGGCGGGGGACGATGCCCGCCGAACCCACCCGGTCTGCGGGGGCCTCCACCGAATCCACCGGGACCGCCCGGTCCTCTGCCGAAACCGCCGGGGCCACCGGGGCCGCCGCCGGGACCTCCAAATCCACCATGTCCTGGCATAACCATTCCTCCGTTCAAAATCAAAATCTATATTCTGATTATACACGAAAAAAGCCACAAATAAAAGAAGAAAACGCAAATTATTTGTGAACAGAAAAGGGGCGCACTGCAGATCCTGCAATGCGCCCGTTGAATTTATGCGGTTGTTGAGGAAATCAATCCGTTACAGCGGCACCGCGCTCGCGGCGAAGTTCTTCAAACAGCTCCTTGACCACGATGCGCTCGTCGAAGGGATACTTCACGCCCATGATGTCTTCGTAGTCCCAGTGACCCTTGCCGATGAGCAGGATCATGTCGCCCTTTTCAGCTACGGCCATTGCGTGCTTGATGGCGGAGCGGCGGTCGGGGATGATGACATACTTGCCGTTGGTGCGGTCCAGACCCACCTGAATGTCGGCGTTGATCTCTTCCAGCGGCTCGAAGCGGGGACTGTTGGAGGTCAGGATGGTCAGGTCGGCTTCGTTGCCCAGAATCTCACCGGCGGCGGCGCGGCGTACCTTGGTGCGGTTGCCGTCGGAGCCAAACACGGCGATGATGCGGTTGGGCTGGTACTGCTGCAGACCGGCCACCAGGCTGGCGATGCCGATACCGTCGTGTGCAAAGTCGATGATGACGGAGTAAGGAGCGGGAATGTCGATGGTTTCCACGCGGCCGCGGATGGCGACGCGGCGCAGTGCGGCGTTGAACACGTCGGAGGAAATGCCGAAGTGCTTGACGGCGCAGATGGCGGCCAGCGAATCATACACCGTGAACTTGCCGGGGGCACCGACGGTCACGGAGACGGGATGACGGCCGGAAGTGGTGAAGTGAACGCCCATGTAGCCCGGAGCCTTGATGGTTTCCATGGTGTTGACCATGGTATCGGCATTGCGGGAGAAGCCGAAAGTCTCCACCTCGCAGGTGTGATCCTTCAGGATCTCGTCCAGATGCTCGTCGTCTGCGTTCATGATGCCCAGCTTGCACTGACGGAACAGCAGGCTCTTGCAGTGGGTGTAGTGCTCCATGGAGCTGTGCTCCCACGGGCTGATGTGGTCGATGGAAATATTCAGGAAAATACCCACGTCAAAGGTCACACCGGCGGTGCGGTTCAGCATCAGACCCTGAGAGGAAACCTCCATCACGACGAATTCGCAGCCGGCTTCCACCATGTCGTGGAACAGCTTCTGCACTTCGTAGGATTCGGGCGTGGTATTGATGGTCGGGACCGGCTTGGAACCGATGAGGGCGCCGATGCTGCCGATCAGACCGACCTTGTGACCGGCTTCTTCCAGAATGGCTTTCAGCAGATACGTCGTGGTGGTCTTGCCCTTGGTGCCGGTGATGCCGATTTTCTTCAGCTTCTCGGCGGGATGACCGAACAGGTTGGCAGACATCAGGGACAGTGCGATGCGGGTGTCGGGCACCTGTACTACGGGCACGTTGTCCACGGGGACATCTTCTTCGACGACCAGCGCGGCCGCACCCATTTCAACGGCCTTGGCGGCCAGCGAGTGGCTGTCCAGCTTGGCGCCGCGGATGCAGACAAACACACAGCCGGCAGTCAGCTTACGGGTGTCGTAAGCAACATCGGTCAGTTCAATGTCCATTCCGGCACCGGCACGGAGTACCTGATAGTCCAGTCCGGCGAGCAGTTCAGTAAATTTCATGCGTAAATCCGTCCTTTCCGGCGGCATATCCTGTGGATATCCGCCCTTCCATTATCATAGAACCGGAAAAATTGCTTTCAATTCTATTATAGCTGAAAACGAAAATTTATCAATAGGTTTCCCCGGATTAGCGAAGCAAAATTTGCAGTTGTGCGATCCGGCGGCGATCCTCCAGCGCCCGTGCATTGTATTCCAGATGTGTATACATCCGGTCACGTTCACGGTACAGCGCCAGACACAACGAGGTTGCAGAGCGGTTGGTGGCGCTGACCGTCGGCTCCAGCAGGTCGATGGCGGCGGAGCAATCCGCGATGGCCTCCTCATAGCGTGCCCGATCACGGAGCATGATGGCCCGCTTCATGTATGCCCGTGCAAGGGTTTCCAGCGGCAATCCGTCTGGCGCCACCTCGCCGACCAGCGTGTCAATGGCGGTGCAGCGATCCACATAAGAGCAATCCCAGTTTTCGTTGCGTTCGTAGGAATCGGCCCGTGCAGAGTAGGCCTCGGACAAGGGGATGATGTAAGCCGGGTCGCGGTGCGACAGAAAACGGTAATACTCGACCACCCGGCTGTAGGCTGCGGCGGCTTTGAGGGGATCCTTTTCTTTGTCGTACAATTCGCCCAGCAGCATATAAGCTTTGCAGCGCAGAGGATTGTGAACGGCATCGGGACCCTCCGACAGAATGGTACACAGGTGATTCAGGTCGTAAAGCGCTTCACGGTTTTTGCGCTGGCAGGCATAAATCTGCGCCCGTGTCATCAAAGCCGTCTGGTGCGTTTCCATATCCGGCAGATCGGAATACTGCACCAGCTTCAGCGAACGGTTGCAGTCGTCCAGCGCCTGTTCAAACAGCTTGTGCTGCAGCTCAAACTCGCCGCGGGCCAGCAAAAGGCGTGCGAGACGGTTGACGTCGGTCAGCGCACCCTCAAAGGGTGTGGCAAACCGTACGGCACGGTCAAAATCCTCCAGTGCGGAACGGGCGCGGGTAGCACGGATGTTGCACTGTGCCCGCTGCTCATACAGACGGGACAGCAGCATGCGTCCGTCGGGGTGATTCTGAAAAGCAGGCTGCAGGGCATCCAGCAACTCGGACAGGTCCTCGGCCTCGGCGGCGGGGCGATCCTGCTTCTGATGCAGCGCGCGGCGGTACTGCGTGGATTCCAGCCGCAGCAGCAGGGAATCGTTTTCTCTGGCGAACCAGATCCGGGAGGTCCATACCTGCTCCAGCTCGGCCTCGGTGATGCCGGTACCCAGCTGGGCATTCAGCTTGCGGTGCATGGCGGCAGTATTGTTCTGGTCCAGCAGGCGGTTCAGCAGCTCTGGCTTGTTCCAGCGGGCCAGCGCATATGGAGCACCGCAGAAGAAACGGCACAGGCCGCCCGGCGGCAGTTCCAGCGGCACCCGATCCTCCGCAAGATCCATGATCCGTACCGCCAGTTCCGACAACAGATCTGGAAACCGGGCGCGGAGGGCTGCAACGGGCTCCTTGCAGGAAATGGAAACGATCGGTGTATCCTCCTGCATGCCTACCCGGAGCAATTCAGGCAGGCGCAAGGCATCCTCCAGCGCTGAAACGGGAACACCGCACAGATGCGGGAGCATCGTCGGCGGCAGCGGATGTCCCCACAGCACCAGCATCAGCGCCAGTGCGGCGACCCGACGCAGCCGTTCCTCCCCCCACTTATCGGCGAAAAACTGAATGGCCACAGTCCACAGGTCTTCGGGTTCCGGGATCGTGTGTGGCTGAATGGCGTGATGCTCGGTGTACAGACTGCGCAGAAGATAGGCCCGGTGGAAATCCCCGTCTACAGCTGCGATGGCGGCTTCCACATTGCGCATACCGCCCATCAGCCGATGGCGCAGGTTGGGACAGAAAGTCTGGGTCATCATACGGCGGATGGCACGGATGTGCAGGTCGCTGCCCCGCTCAATCGGCGGGAGTACCTGCGCACGGGGCAGCATCCGTTTCAGACGGTCGGCGGTGTTGGTGGTGCAGACCAGAAACACGCCGGTGCGTTTGGGCAGGGCACGTCCGCGGGGCAGGCTGCGCAGAAAATCCTCCGGCAGCTGATCCGGCAAGGAAATGAACAGCAGCAGCTTTTTACGGGCGGAACGCATCAGAATCTGTTCGTTCAGGTCAGACAGCATCCGGGTGCAGGCAGCGGCATCGTCGGCATCGGGCTCCTCGTAGCGAGGCGAATACGAACGGATGGCGGCGCGCAGAAAAGTACGGTAGTCAGACATCATCCGGAAAGACGGACGATGGGCATCAAAATAAAAAGCGGTAAAATCCGGCAGCGACTGCGGAATCAGCCGATGGGTGGCCAGCGCATACAGCGCAGTAGTGCATCCGGTGCCGGGTTCGCGCCCCAGTATCATCAGGCGACCGTTGTCGCCATGCTCATTCAGGAAGCCCCGCATCCGGGAAAAGGTTTCCTCTTCATCGACGTCCGGCGGGATGATACTGCCGGGAATGAAGCAATCGCTGCAGCTGGGGCAAAAAGAAAGCCGCGGTGTTTCGACGAGCGACTCACCGCAATGGGCACATTTGCTCAAGGCTGAAAAACCTCCTTGTCAACAGGTTCAAATTCGGGACAGGCCGGATGATCCGGCGAAACGCGGTTTTTGGTATTGACGGGGATGTTCCGGCTGAAAAAAGGACCTTTTCGCAGGCAGAACAGGCACAATTCCCGCCGGTAGATGGTGCGGCGATCGTCTGCCCAGCACCAACGGCATTGACTGCAGGTAGGCAATGCGAAACACCTCCGGAATCTATCTGAAAAATCGGTAAAAATCTGTTACGGGACATACGACGGATATTTTATCACATGATAATCATAGCATAAATCAACGAATAACGCTACCGTTCCGGTGAAATTTTTTTATTTTTTTGCGATACAGGCAGCTGAAGCAGAAAAACGGCAACCAATCCCAGCAGAGCGAGCGAAAAAGGCGTGTGTACCGCCGTGACAGCTCCGTGAAGCGGTCGGCCGGCCGGCAAGGTACCATCAAAGGGGACCAGCGGCAGAAGTGCGGCGGTACACAGCGCCGCAAACAGCCCGTGCAGAAAACGATACCACATAAACCCCCGCCAGGGAATCCCAACGGCGGCACTCTGGGCATGGCCACACCATCCGCCCCATCCCAAGACAAATGCGGCAGCGGCGGGGGATCCCAGCGTGCGGGCGGTACGGACTCCAGCGGTGACCTCGGCCAGCAGTTCCAGCGCGGTGACGATACCAGCCGGCAGAGGAAGCAGCTTCAGCAAAGCGAGGAGACTGCAAAAGGTCAGTACCCATGCACACAGGGAGAGCATCCCGGCGGCGGCATCGCGGATGCACCCGGATGGACCGTCGGTGCGTCCGGTGGAATTGCCGGTTATCCGTAACGGTGCAGGACAGCGCCGGAGCAGAGACAGCACCACGGCGGACAAAATCTGGCTGCCCCACAACAGCAGTCCCATACGCACGCTGCCGAATAATCCGCACCCGACCACCGATACCCCAAAGCCTGGCCCGGCTCCGACGCACAAATGCAGCAAATGAGCGCCCTGCGCCGGAGTCAGCCGATGCTCATCCATCAACGACCGGATGCACCGGGCGCCGAGGGGATAGCCACCCACCATTGCCAGCAGAAACACCCCGCCACTGCATCCAGGCAGGTGCCACAGCCGCTGCGTTATAGGGTTCAGCCGGTGGCCCAGCCGGTCGATCGCGCCGGATTGCACCAACAGAGCGGATGCGACCATTGCGGGGAACAGAGATGGAATCAGCAATTCGCCGCACAGTGTGAGTCCGTTCCGGATGCCGTCCGATGCAGCCGCGGGAAAAACAACCAGCGCAGCCATCCACAGAAGACCGGCGATGCTCATCAGAAACCGGGTGTGTTTTTTCATTCATGACGCTCCCTTTTTATTCATATATATGAGCCATATGCATAATAGGAGTTTATGATGTATGAAACCGTTTTTTGAAATGCGGAGGTGGATTTTTTATGAAAAAAGGACGGCCTGCGACACGCCCCGGCGGTTTGCAGCGCCTCCGCAGTACGCGTACCGTGCCGCAGGGGTGGACGGTGACAATTCTGGGCGGACGGGAACTGCAGACGGAGGGATGTGGCAATGTAGTGAAATGCGATGCGGAGACGGTGGCTTTTTATGCGGGCGAAGCAGTATTTTGCGTATATGGGCAGGCCCTGTCCATTGATTCGATGGAGGGGGGCGGGCTGATCGTCCGGGGCCGCATCGAGCGCACCGAATGGATTCCGTAACGGAAACGGAGGCGAAAAGCAGTGATTGAACTGGTGCGACAGCTGAAGGGTTATGTCTGCTTCCAGGTTTGTGGCGGAGCGGCGGAGCCGTTTCTCAATGCGGCGGCAGCTGAGGTCCGGCTGTGGCATATGTACGGTACGGACGGAGGGATGACGGCCTGCTGCACGGCGGCGGAATACGGCAAAGCGCAGCGGATCGCCAGAGAACAGGGGGTACGGCTGCAGATCTTGCGTCGGCGGGGGTTGCCCTTCTTTTGGCTGCGGATGCGTCGGCGGCCGGGTGCAGCAGCGGGGATCCTGCTGTTTTTCGGACTACAGATTTTGCTGTCGGGGTATATCTGGCAAATCGAAATCGTCGGAACGGAGCATATAGACCCGGAGCAGCTCCGCCGGGCAGCATTGGAAATCGGATTGTACGAGGGAATGCCCAAAAGCCGGGTGAAACTTGCGGCGGCGCGCCACGCATTGCTGCAGGATGTGCCGGAACTGGCATGGGTGACGGTGAACGAAATCGGCTGCCGGTTGGAAATCCTTGTCCGGGAGCGGGTGATCGAACCGGAAATTCTGCCGGAGGAGCCGTGCAATCTGGTAGCGAGGATTTCCGGTGTGATCCTGCGGACGCAGGCCGAGGGTGGATTTGCTGTGGTACAGCCGGGCGATGCGGTGCAGGCGGGGGATTTGCTGGTGGAGGGCTTGCGGGAAGATGCCCATCAGGGAACGGTGCTGCATCATGCCCGTGGCCCGGTGTATGCGGTGACGACCCACACCTTCGAGGCGAGTCAGGCGATGGTGTATGCCGACAGCAGGATCACCGGCGAAACGGTCGTGCGGCGGCGGTGCCGGATGTTCGGGCTGGAGATCCCGCTGTCGCTGACAGCAGCGCCGGGAGACGGCTGGACCCGGCAGATCATGGACGTACCAGTCACGGTCCGGGGCGTCCGTTTGCCAATCACCATCCGCACCGAACAATGGACCCGGATGGAACAGGTTCAGCGCTCCTGCAGCGAGGAGGAGGCGCTGCAGCTTGCCCGGACGCAGATCGCCGCACAGGTGCAGGCACAGCTGCCATCGGTTCAGATTCTGTCGGTGGAGGAAAGCGTACAGGTGCAGGGCGGCACCGTCCGGGTGCGCCGCATACTGACCTGTGTGGAGGATATTGCGGTGCAGCGTCCCATTGAAATTGCACAATCCGGTATAAATTGGGGATTTACATCGGATTATTGAAAACAATCGGCAAAACAAACACGAAAAAGAATGATTTTTTAGTGATTTTGATTAGTGACAAACGAAACACGGTGCGGTATAATAAACTCATCGGTCGGGAAATATGAATTGCCAATTTTTGACTGAAATTTATACAACAGGATGAGTTCATGATTATTGAACAGCGGATTTCCGTGGAGCGGATGGAACAGGCAACGGCTCTGTTCGGCAGCTTCGACGAAAATACAAAACGAATCGAAAAAGAGTATCGCGTTAGCATCGTGCTGCGTGGTTCGGAAATCAAAATCATCGGCGAAGAAGAGGATGTGGTCCGGGCGGTGCGGGTGGTGCATCAGCTGCTGGATCTGGTGAACCGGGGCGAGGGGCTGACCGAGCAGGCGGTACGCTATTGCATTTCCATGGTCAATGAGGATACCATGGCGCAGATCGGAGAGCTGGCATCGGATTGCATCTGCATTACCTCCAAGGGCAAGCCGGTGAAGCCAAAAACCTTGGGCCAGAAAGCGTACGTCAATGCCATCCGTAGCCATACCGTCAATCTGGGCATCGGCCCGGCCGGTACCGGCAAAACGTATCTGGCGGTGGCGATGGCCGTATCGGCCTTCCGGGCGCACGAGGTCAGCCGGATCATTCTGACCCGGCCGGCTGTAGAGGCCGGGGAACGGCTGGGGTTTCTGCCCGGTGACTTGCAGCAGAAGGTAGACCCGTATCTGCGGCCGTTGTACGATGCACTGTTTGATATGCTGGGCGCTGAAACGTATCAGCGTTATCTGGAACGGGGAAATATCGAGGTGGCACCGCTGGCCTATATGCGCGGGCGGACGTTGGATGACAGCTTCA